>DAOVIK010000354.1 GCA_030673735.1 Anaerolineae bacterium | reverse complement strand
TTGGCTCCTGCTCTGGCTGGGAATAGTTCTTGGTGTCGCTGTAGCCGCACTGCGAAGCTGGGACCTGGTGGGGCAGTTCCTGGCACTTATGATGATCCTGGTCGGTCTGTTGTTGCCGGAGATGCTGCTGCGAAGGCGCATAGAGCAGCGACAAACGCAAGCCGATATCTCCCTTCCGGATTTTCTCGATCGGTTGGCGCTTGGGCTTGAGTCGGGCCTCGGTTTTGAGATCGCCCTGCGGCGCACGGCGGCGGATTTTGTCGGGCTGCTGGGTGATGAGCTTCGCCGGCTGGTGCGACAGCTTGACCGCGGCCACAGCAGAGTTGAAGCGCTGGATGCATTGAGCGACCGTATTCCATCACAGGACCTGCGCGCTTTTACCGCGGCGGTGAAGCAGGCCGATCGCCTGGGAACGTCGCTTGCCAAGACTCTGCGTGTGCAAACCGCGATGCTGCGTTCTCGACGGAAGCGCCGCGCGCATGAGGCCAGCCAGCGCCTTCCTATCTTGATTGTCTTTCCACTGGTGTTCTTCTTCTTGCCATCGCTGCTGATCATCTATCTGGCTCCACCGCTACTGCACTTCTTCTTTGGCGGCTGAGTTGATGGGTTCTATAAAGAGCAGGAGGCATCTGTTGCCTGCGGAGTGGGAAGCGAAAAGGACCGCGTCCACCAAGGCACAAGGAGTGGCTGAATTTGCCATCGTGCTGCCGATTCTCTTGCTGCTCATGCTGGGCTTGATCAATCTGGGCGTGGTCGTGACCACGCAAATCGTGATCACGCAGGCAGCCTGGGAGGGTGCGCGAGCGGGGGCCACGCTGGATCGATCTGCCGGGGAAGGCGATGCGCAGATCATCGGCGCGGTGAATGCGGCCATGCAGCCCTTGGATGTCGATCGAACCAGCGTCGACATCGAGCCGCAGGAGAGCGAGGCCCCGCGCAACCTGCCCTGGCCCGAGCCGCGAGGCGAGCCGCTGACCGTCAAAGTGGGATATGAACTGACACTCACCTTGCCTTTTCCGATCACGATGAACCTGCGTGCACAAGCCACCAGCCGCATGGAATACCAGAACCCGCCATGAAGGATGACCGAGATACGCAAGAAGAAGCGATCATAAGCCGTCGCGGCCAGGTCGTGGTATTGATCGCAGTGCTGATCCCCATAGCGCTGCTGCTGTTGGCAGTGGCCGTTGACGCGGGGCGCCTGTATGCCGAGAGAGGCCAATTGGAGCGCGCCCTGCAGGCGGGATCCGATGCGGGCATCAGCGTGGTCGCTGAGCAAATGGTCACGCTGGCAGTTGCTCGTCAGACAGCGATGGCCGATGGGCCAACCCCGGAGCCGCCGGAGACCGCCACCCCTACGCCTCCATTGGACGATGTCGTTGCCTGGCTCACGGATGACGACCGTGCAGCCCTCGTGAGCGAGTCAATGCGTGCGACCGCCCTGGCAGAGGCCTTGGATTATGCCGCTCGCAATGGGATCGACATCAGCAATCCCGAAATCCTCGAGGTCGAAGTCACCTATCCGCAGGCCGGCTTTGATCCCTCCAATGAAAGCAGCATCACGCTGCGCGTGAAGCTGGTGGCCAAGCAAAGGGCCAGAATGCTTCTGGCGGGGCTTCTGGGCCGGGAGTTCGTTGAACTCACCGGCGAGGCGATCTCTGAGATTCGAGTGAGGTAGTGTAGTGTCCCTGATGGCTTTTGCGCTCCAGGTTCTTCCCGTGTTGCTTATGGCGCTGGCGGCGACGCTGATCGGGGGCGTGGTGCCCGTCAGTGAAGCATGGCAATTGCCGCTGCTCCTTGTCGGCGTGCTGCTCTTCGTGGCGCTTCTTACCTTTCGCAAAGCGCCGGGCTGGAATCTGGCCCTGCTGTTGGCGCTTGCAGCGGTAGCCGGAATGCTCTTGGGCTCGGCCTTTTCTGGAGAGCACAGCGCTTCCTGGGGAAGCGCGCTCGGCCTGGCTTTCGCCCTGATGGGTCTGGCGGCCTTGGTCGGATACGCGCTTCGTGGCCGCTTAGGTCGAGCAGGATGCGCTCTGTGGATACTGGCCTGGATTTATCTGCTTGGCTGGCTGGCTTTCATGCTGTTGAATCCCGCCGACTGGCTTCGGGCGGTTTGGGCGGGAGCCGGATTAGTGATCTTTGGCCTGCTGCTTGTGGTCTGGTTCTCCGATTTGACGGGCGAGAAGAAATCCAGCAGGGGCCTGGCGGTTTCGCAGGGAACGGATTTATATCTACTGGGATTCAACATCGCAGTTGCCGCGCGAGTTCTACTCCTCTATTTGGCTACCTCGTAACCCCGAGCTTTCTCTCTGGATAATCTCTTGGAGCTAGATCTGCCTGTGCTGCGCCGCGGTCGAGAGGCGCTATCTCCTGGCGAGGGTACGGCGGTTAGTTCAACGATGCTCCGGCCTCCCGCGCAACAACCGTTTCAGGCCGGGT
>DAOVIK010000269.1 GCA_030673735.1 Anaerolineae bacterium | reverse complement strand
CTGGGGTAGATTACTGCTCAAGGCTTCATGGGTGCATGATGGGATTGCGCGAGGCAAAGCTAACCCACGGCCAAAACTAGGATCCGTACCCCCAAACCAAGAACGATCAGATTGCCCAGCACAGTTGCCCACATTCGAAATCTGCGTGGCAGTCGATCGCGCGCAATGCCTCCCAGCCCAGCCAACATCGTTTGCCACGACAGGGACGCAATGCCGGCCCCCAATGCAAACAATGCTAATCCCGCAATGTCCAGTTTCAGCCCGGGATCCCGGCCCAGGATCAGGGCGGTGAAGTAGACCACAGTGAGAGGGTTGATGAGGGTAATGCCCAGGAATTGCGCATATGTGCGAAATGCACCAGCTGTCTGCATTGACTTCTGCGGGGAGGTTTCCCTTCGCAGCCCCCGCCAAATCGCATAAGCGGCAATGGCGATCAACACCAATCCGCTGATGATCCTAAGCGCCTGCGCTATTGGCTCCAGGAGGGCGATCACTGCAGTTCCGGCAACGCTTGCCAGAACGGCGTACAGGAAGTCAGCTGTAGCTGCTCCGGCTCCCGCCATCAACCCGGTGCGAAAGCCGGCTTGCATGCTGACGCTCACGATCAGGATCGCCACCGCGCCGACAGGAATGGCTATTCCATATCCGGCTATCAGCCCGTCGATGAATGGAAACATAGCTCAGCGTCCGTTTGACAGGATCAGCAAGATATTCATGCTCCAGGATCGCCTCAATTCGGTAGAATACCCAGGCACGGGTCATTGTAGCATCTCAGCGCTTGCCGTTACGGAGCAGGATGCGGGTCCGTTTGGAAAGAAGGCACTGTGTGCCAAGTGGCAAGCATGTTGCAGCGGGCGTCAATTGACACTTGCGCCGCGCAAGGTAACCCGTATAGGATAGTGCATCATGGCATCGGCGAATAATGGTCGGGAACCTCGCTTGCAATCATGACGTTAGAAAGAATGACACGGATTTGGAGTGAGCCTCCGAATGCAAACCGCGATCGCTGAAAAGCAGGCTGTACCAAAAGAAGGCCTTGCCAGGCCTCCGAAGATGGCAGCGTGGAAACGCGCTTTGATCGCGTTCTCCGGTGCGTCGTTCGTCCTGGCGGTGACACCAATTCTCCTCATTTTGGGCGTTTACTTCTACTTCATGGTTACAGGCCTGATTATGCCCGGCGTTCAGGTCAGCGGCATACCCCTGGAAGGGCTGACTGTACGGCAAGCCAGTGCGGTTCTCGATCAAGTTTGGAACGAGGAATACAGCATCAGTATCGTCGATATGTCCGATGCCAGCCTTGAATGGGAGGTTCTACCATCTGAAATTGGACTGAGTGTCGACGCCCAAATCAGCGCCGAGTTGGCATATGCCCGTGGACGCGGTGCGGGCGTGATCACCGGCGTCAGACACATGATCGACACCTGGCTCAACGGTTGGGCCATCGAACCTTGGGTGTCCTTGGACACCATCACAGCCCGCAGCGCGATCCTAACCTGGGCATCGGAAATGCACATCGCCACCGTTGATGCAGATCTCATTCTACGGGATGGAGAGATCATCCAGATTGCCGCGCAGCAAGGAAGACGTCTGGACATAGAAGCGACACTTGACTTGCTATGCGCCGACCCGACATCCTTGCTGCTGAAATATCGATTTGCCCCGCTTGTGATGCGCCCGGTGGATCCGGCAACCGATGACGCTGCCCAAGCCGTCGCCCAGGCTGAGCATTTGCTGGGCTCGCTGCCAAGTATTCGCGCCTACGATCCCGTGACCGACGAGCTATTCGATTGGACGCCCAGTCGCCTAGAAATCAGCACTTGGCTGCGCATCGAGCGCCCCGAGGGTGATGTGCAAGTGGTCCTGGATTCGGACCGACTGGCCGCATACGTTGCCAGTTTGAATGCCAGTCTTGGTGAGGAGCGAGAATTCAACCTAGCGGAGGGCTTGACCGCTGCCCATCTTGAACTGCAAAGGGGAGACTCGGAAACGCTTCTCATCCACTACCTTCCGACCAGCTATGTCGTTCAGCGGGGGGACACGCTGGTTACCATCGGCCTGCAGGTCGGATTTCCCTACTGGAAGATACTGGAATACAACCCGGAGGTGGCAGTAAGAGGGCTTTCGGTGGGCAGGGTGATCGTCATGCCGCCCAAGGATGCCATGCTCGCGCTGCCCGTGGTCATGAACAAGCGCATCGTGATCAGCATCAGCCAGCAGCGCATGTGGGTTTACCAGGATGGGGTAATGATCAGCAATTACATCGTCAGCACGGGCATTCCCAGTTCACCAACAATGGCCGGCATCTTCCAAGTCCAATCCCACTATCTCAACGCCTACGCATCACGCTGGGACCTATATATGCCGCATTTTTTGGGCATCTATGACGCCACACCGTATCTCGAGAACGGCATCCACGGCTTGCCTTTGCTCTCGAGCGGGGTCCGCCTTTGGGGCAACGTGCTAGGCCGCCCCGCCTCTTATGGCTGCATCATTCTCACCCTCGATGCGGCCGAGAGCCTGTACGAATGGGCTGATGACGGAGTTGTGGTTGAGATCCGGCGCTGACGATAACGACACCCAGTAGACAGCGCATCGAGCCTTGTCCGCCGCTTCAATAGCTGCGCCCCATCTCTTCTGGATAGTTTCGCTCTGAATTCCCTGGATAGTTCTCATTAGAAGTTGGATGCCGGATAGTGCAGCACACGCGCCGGCGCGGGGTTGACGGAAGCTCGATCAACCCCGCGCCTTCTCGTTCGGCGTGCTTCTATGGACCTACGGAAGGAGCCGCCGTCCCGAGCAATTCAAGCGGAACGCCCGGTGTCACACCTCCGATCACGCTCTCCGTGTCAAAGAAGGCCGGACTAAGGAGCGTCAAGCCCAGGAGAATGATCACGACCAGCACTATTCCTCCGGCGATGATCACCCACTTCAACTGCGGGCGAGCTTTCTTCTCTGCTGGTTGTGCTTCAATTACGCTATGCTGCGCAACGCTCACGAACAGCCATCCGACGATCAACGTGGCAAGCGCAAACGCCAAGCCGATCAAGGAAATCACAAGCGGCGCGGCGGCGCTATCCAGGCCGAAGACCTCCGGCATGGTTGCCACCAGCACCACCGCACCCAAAGCAAGGG
>DAOVIK010000378.1 GCA_030673735.1 Anaerolineae bacterium | reverse complement strand
TGGATTTCTCAGCCTCATTCTTGAAGATGGGAACCACGACGATTTGATACGGCGCCAATCGCGGAGGAAGGATCAAACCCTTGTCATCACCGTGCACCATGATGATGGCGCCGATGAAGCGCGTCGATAACCCCCACGACGTCGTCCAGCAATACTGCTGGTTGTTCTCTTGATCAAGGTAGCGGATCTCGAAAGCGCGCGCGAAGTTCTCTCCTAGATTGTGCGAGGTTCCCGCCTGGAGGGCACGCTTGTCGCCCATCATGGCTTCGATGCTGTACGAGCGCAGCGCGCCGGCAAAGCGCTCGCTTTCGCTCTTGCGACCGCGAACGACCGGCACCGCAGCTTCCGTGATCGCGAAATCGGCGTAGATGTCCAGCATCTGCAGCGTCTCGGCCTCGGCTTCCTCGGCAGTTGCGTGCGCTGTGTGTCCTTCCTGCCAATAGAACTCCGTCGTGCGCAGGAACAGCTTGGTGCGCAGCTCCCAGCGCACGACGCTGTTCCAGAGGTTGATCAAGATGGGTAGATCTCGATAGGACTTGATCCACTTGGCGTACATGTGCCCGATGATGGTCTCGGAAGTCGGGCGGACAACCAGCGGCTCCTGCAGCTCTTCGCCTCCAGCGATGGTAACCACGGCCAACTCGGGCGAGAAGCCTTCGACATGCGCCTGTTCGCGCTCCAGAAAGCTCTTGGGAATGAACAGTGGGAAGGCCGCGTTGACATGCCCCGTGGCCTTGAACCGCCTATCTAGGGCCCCTTGGATGTTCTCCCACAGCGCCCAGCCATAGGGTCGAACGACCATGCAGCCGCGCACTGGAGCATAATCGGCCAACTCGGCGCGCAAAACGATCTGGTTGTACCATTCGGCGAAGTTCTCATCCCGCTTCGGAAGCTGCTGATCAGCCATGGTTCTCCTTCCTGCCTGCTTTCTATAATCCTACCTCACGTTAGCATCGCCATTGGTTCATCCTCCGCAAACGCAACAGCGCTGCGCCAGGCGGCTTCGCCCCGGCGCACCGCCGCGTCCCCAAGGTATTCAGTTGTCGGCCCTTGCTCAAGTAATCTCTAAGCGCCGCAGCATGGCCTGTGTGACGGGCTCGAGCCAGACTTCATCCAGTTGTTTGGCGCGCGTCTTCAACAGCGCTTCGGGAGATGCCGCGATGATATCCAACCACTCCTGAAGAAAGCGCCAGATCATCGCATGGTCCCACTGCTCCTGCCAGTCTTCATCCTCCCATTCAATCCCGGCTCGCTCCTTGAGCTCGTCGCGGTAGACGGAGATCAGTTTGTCGACCTCTACCGGCAGCCCACCAAACCACCACTGGCTCTTCTTGACGAATACCAGCAGGTCAAGCACCGCAGGGCCCACCGAAGCCAACTGCCAGTCGTACACAGCCTGGCTGCCGTCCTCCAAGACGGCGATATTCCCCGGCCAGTAGTCGCCATGCAGCAGCGTACAGGGCAGGCTCCGCAGTGGGCCGGCCACCTTTTCCGCTCCCGCCATCAAGCGAGCCAGCAATCGCATTCGCTCCGAATCCCACGTTGGCATCTCGGCGCCGGTGACGCTCACGATGCGTTGGATGGCCTGCGCCGCAACCGTGACGTGAACCTCGAAATCGGCGCTCAACGGTCTTCCCAGCCAAGGAAACGCGTCCAGATCCTCCCCCAGATCCCAGAAACGGTCGTGCAATTCTGCTAGCGCCTTAACGGCGTTCCAGTAGTCATCGGAAGACCAGGCGGAAGCTTCCACTGCAGGTGGCATTTCTTCCAGAAGCAGCCAATCTCCACTGGCGCCGGCGCAGATCAACGCCGGCGTTCGAAGCGGCAGCTGTGAAGCCAGGGATTTGTATACCCCGACTTCTCTGCGGCCGGCTCCTGCCAACCCGGTGCGCGTGGAGCCATGTGGCTCCTTGACAACCAGAGGCAACGTGGCTGAGCCGCCTTTACCCTGATAGTCAACTTC
The DNA here is from genome assembly GCA_030673735.1 of Anaerolineae bacterium. Classification (GTDB taxonomy): domain Bacteria; phylum Chloroflexota; class Anaerolineae; order Anaerolineales; family E44-bin32; genus W1033. Next base: position 262 of record DAOVIK010000378.1, on the reverse strand, counting down.
CAGGCCATGCAGAACCCCGATGCCCGGCCGCCGATATGTCAGCGTGCGCGGGCGGACTTCCTCGACCTGCAGCGATGTATCCTGAAAGTGGCGCCGCATCCCCGCCATCAGCTGGGCGCGAGGGAAGGGCCATGGCCAGGACGGCTGCTCGTCATGCGAGATTTGCTCGGTCATCACCACCTCAAGCCCCCCCTCCTGCTCACCACGATCTGTTGTAGTTGTCGCGCAGCTTATCCAGCACAGCTTGCTCCAGATCAATGCC
>DAOVIK010000312.1 GCA_030673735.1 Anaerolineae bacterium | reverse complement strand
TGGCGGCGCTAGTGATCCTGCTCCTGCCGCGCAGCAAGGTCAAATTGATCCGTTGGTTCACCTTCATTAGCAGCTTGCTGCCGCTGGCGCTTTCGCTTGTCTTGTGGTTCCGCTACGACGCCGCGCAGGCAGGCTTCCAATTTATGGAGCGCGTGGTCTGGTATGAAGCCGTCAACGCCAGCTATCTCCTGGGCGTGGACGGCATCTCGGTGACCATGGTGCTTCTCACGACCTTGCTCACTCCCGCTGCGGTGCTGATCTCATGGAGCATCAAGGAGAACGTCCGCAGCTACATGATCTTGTTCATGCTGCTGCAGACGGGCATGCTGGGCGTCTTCATGGCGCTGGACCTGATGCTTTTCTTCGTCTTCTGGGAGATCGGCCTGGTCCCGATGTATTTCCTGATCAACCAGTGGGGAAGCGGCAACCGGGATTATGCGTCGCTCAAGTTCTTGATCTACACCATGGCAGGCTCGTTGGGCTTGTTGCTGGCTATTCAGTTGATCGGCGTTTCTTCGGGGACCTTCGATCTGCTTCAGATCATGGAACAATGGCCGCTGCTGACAGAACCATTATCGGTCCTGGGATTACCTATCACACTGCCGATTGCCACCGTCAAGGCTGTGGCTTTCTGGGCCTTCGCTATCGCGTTCGCGATCAAGGTTCCGGTATGGCCCTTCCACACCTGGCTCCCTGATGCACACACAGAAGCGCCGACGGCCGGCTCGATGATCCTGGCCGGCGTGTTGCTGAAGCTGGGAGCATACGGATTTTTGCGCCTGGTGTTGCCGCTCTTCCCCGAGCAAGCAAAGGCTTTCGCCGGCGTCCTGGCGTTGCTGGCCGTACTGGCAATCATCATGGGGGCGCTATCCTCCTGGGGCCAGAAGGACTTCAAGCGCTTGGTGGCGTATTCCTCGGTGAACCACATGGGTTTTGTGGTCCTGGGCATCGCAGCCTACGCCTATGCCAGCACCAGTCTCGATTCCCAGGATGCCATCATCGCTCTCAACGGAGCCGTGCTGCAGATGTTCAATCACGGCCTCTCGGCAGCAGGGATGTTCTTGCTTGTGGGCGTGATCTATGACCGCACCCACACGCGTGACCTCAACGAATTCGGAGGCCTGTTCCCCTTGGCACCTGTGTACGGCGGAATTCTGCTCTTCGTGTCCATGGCGTCATTAGGACTGCCAGGGTTGAATGGTTTTGTATCCGAGTTCATGGTCGTGCGAGGCGTGTGGCCCATCTTCACGCTGTATACCGCCCTGGCCATGATTGGCCTGCTGATCACAGGCGCCTACATACTCAAGGCCATTCGGCTTGTGCTGCATGGACCACTCAACGAGCGCTGGGCAAATACGAAGCTTGAGATCAATCGTCGCGAGGTTCTGTCGATCGCGCCGCTGATGGTTCTCATGCTGTGGATCGGGATTTGGCCTGCTTGGATCGTCAGTGTGATCAATCAAACCGTACTGAAGTTGTCCGGATGAACTGATGGAATCGGATGGTGTGCAAACCCATCCGCCGGCAACCCATGACGCAGAGTGAGTGACCTATGGATTTTCCCATCCTGAGTGCAATCGCCTTCACCCCGATCATCGCCGGCATCATCATGTTTTTCATGCCGGCGGAGCGCAAGCTCGCGATCCGCATCGTGGCTCTGGTAGCGGCTACCATCACCCTGCTGCTAGCCGTTTGGGCATACGTGAGTTTTGGGCAGGTGACGGCGGATTATGCTTTCGAAGAGCAATACCAGTGGATCCCGGCATTGGGGATCTCCTACCACGTCGGTGTGAACGGCATCTCTATGCCGCTGGTACTTCTCACTGGGATTGTGATCTTCACCGGGGTTTTGGTCTCCTGGAACATTGATGATCGCCCTCGTGAGTTCTTCGCCTTTCTCTTCATTCTGGCCACAGGCGTCTTTGGGGTCTTCATTTCGCTAGATCTCTTCCACCTTTTCTTCTTCTACGAGATCGCCGTATTTCCCATGTTCTTGTTGATCGCCATATGGGGCTGGAAAGTGACGCGCGAATACGCGGCGATGAAGCTGACGCTGTACTTGTTCATTGGTTCGGTGGTCGCCCTGGTTGGTGGATTGGCGCTGTACTTCACGTCCGGCCTGAACACCTTTGATTTGATTGCGCTTGAGGGAGCAGGTTTCTCGGTTGCATTCCAGCGCTTCTGGTTCCCGTTCGTGTTCTTTGGCTTCGCGGTGCTGGGAGGAATCTTCCCCTTCCACAACTGGTCTCCTGACGGCCACGTTGCCGCGCCCACGGCGGTTTCCATGTTTCACGCCGGCGTGCTGATGAAACTGGGCGCTTTCGCCGCCCTGCGTGTTGGGATCATGCTCATGCCGGAGGGCGCAGCGTTTTGGTCGCCATTGATCATCATCCTGGCAACCATCAACGTGGTCTACGGCGCCTCGATCGCGATGGTCCAAACTGACTTCAAGTACGTCATCGGATTCTCGTCTGTATCGCACATGGGACTGGTGATGCTCGGCTTCGCAACGTTGAACACGGACGGCCTGACGGGCGCCGGGCTGCAGATGCTCTCGCACGGCGTGATGACGGCCCTCTTCTTTGCCGTCGTCGGAATGGTGTACGACAGGGCGCACACGCGCGAGATACCCAAGTTGGGAGGATTCGTTAAGGTCATGCCCCTCGTCGCAGTGGCTTTCATCGTCGGCGGTTTGGTTTCGATGGGCATGCCCGGTTTCTCGGGATTCGTTGCCGAGTTCCCCATCTTCATGGGTTTGTGGCAGAAGCAACCGATC
>DAOVIK010000211.1 GCA_030673735.1 Anaerolineae bacterium | reverse complement strand
GGGAACGTGCGGGATGAACGACTGTGCGTCTCTACGGATTCCGTTTCGAAGAGCCCCATGGACGACGGAAATGGTTCCTCAAAACAATCGCAAGGGCGCTTCGGGCCTGCAAAGCAAGGTGCAACGCACTTTGGAAGTGCGTTGCACCTATGTACGCGCATTTTGGATTGGCAGACTTCTCGATCCCCCAGGTAGCGGACGCTGCAAACGGAGACGGACCCGTTCGGCACCGCGGATCGGCGATGCGCCGGAAAACCCACCTCCCCGCTAAGCCTGTCCTGGCGGTCAGTCCACTTGTGCCTGCGCCACAAGTGCAGGCAGGGTACATGCGGGGTGAACGACGGGACGGCGGCGCATCACCGGCACAGCATGCTCCAAAAGATTAACATGATTGATCCCTGCATCCGGCAAGCCCCGGTTCCGCATCTGAGATATACTGCTTGCGCCGGTCTGCAGGGAGTTCAGCATGCGTTTCGAAGATCTCAACTGGATGGACGTTGAAGCCTACCTGAAGACCGACGACCGGCTGATCCTGGTCGTCGGATCATGCGAGCAGCACGCCTACCTGAGCCTGACTTCCGACACGCGCATCCCCTCGGCGATCGCCGACGCCCTCAGCGAGCGCAGCGGCGTGCCAGTGGCGCCAGCGCTCAACTTCGGAATCTCACCCTACTACGCCGACTTCCCAGGAACGATCAGCTTGCGAGTGCAGGTCTTTTTGCAGGTGTTGGAAGATATCGTGCGCTCGGTTCATCGCCACGGCTTTCGCGGTCTGCTTGTGCTCAACGGCCATGGCGGAAACGAACCCGCCCGGGCAACTCTATACGAATTGGCGACTGAAATGCCCGACTTGCGGCTCTCCTGGTTGTCTTGGTGGAAAGTGCCGCAGGTGGATAAAGTCGAGAAGAAGCATGATCTCAGCAGCACGCACGCCGATTGGAGCGAAGCCTTTCCGTTCACGCGCGTGGCCCCACTGCCGGAAGGCGAAAAGCCGCCGGTGGAGACCCCATGGATGGTGGGCGCCAAGGCCGCTCGCGAGCTGCTGGGCGATGGGATGTACGGCGGGAAGTACCAGGTCGATCCCGAGATCATGGAGGAGCTATTCACTGCCGCCATCGAAGGGGCGCTGGTTGAATTGGAGAAGCTGAAGATCAACGGAAAGCGCAAGAAATAACAGCGCACGCCTGCCGGATCTTGTGCTTCGCATGCAACGCCACAAGATCGGATAATGACCACAACCAGGAAAGGAAACCATGAGCAAGAAGACAGTCGTGACCACAGAAAAGACGGCTCCGGCGATCGGCCCATATTCGCTCGGCATTCGCTACGGGAGCTTGATCTTCGCCTCCGGTTCAGCGGGGCTCGATCCACAATCGGGTAAGCTCGTTTCAGGAGGCATCGAGGCCGAAACCCGCCAAACGCTGCTCAACCTATCCAACATCCTGGAAGACGGCGGGGCATCCATGGCGAAGGTGCTCAAGACCACGGTGTTCTTGAAAGATATGTCGGAGTTCGCCAAGATGAACGCCGTGTATGCCGAGTTCTTCAGCCACGATCCTCCGGCGCGATCGACCATCCAAGCTGCAGCGCTGCCATTGGGGGCTGCGGTTGAGATCGATGCCATCGCTTACGTGGATTGAGCTTCTGCAGATCGGACGAGAATGAGGCCCCGCGCGGCTGGGGGATCGCGGAGCCTCATACACCCGGGGGAACCGGGTGTACGCCAAAGATAAGACAACCCAGCCGCCACGGATGTAACCTGGACTACGAGATTTGTAGCGATTCAGCGGGGGGGGAGATCACACATGGCCGGCGAACGCATCCTCGTCGTCGACGACGAGGCCAATATCATCGATCTGGTGCGTCTTTACCTGGAACGCGATGGCTATCGGGTTGAGGCCGCCAGCGACGGCGCGCAGGCGATCGAAAAGATCGGCTCCCTCAGCCCTGATCTAGTCATCCTGGACATCATGCTGCCCGAGATCGACGGCTTCGAGGTTTGCCGCCAGGTGCGCAGCGAGTCGGATGTTCCCATCATCATGCTCACCGCTCGCGATGAGGACATTGACAAGATTGTCGGATTGGAGCTTGGCGCGGATGACTACCTCACCAAGCCCTTCAACCCGCGCGAGCTTGTGGCGCGCGTGAAGGCCATACTGCGCCGTGCCGAACGCACCCCGCAAGTCGACACTCGCCCGGTTTCCATCGGCGATCTCAACATCGATCCGGCGCGGCGTGAGGTGACGGTGGCCGGCGAGGAAGTGAGCCTGAGAGCCAAAGAGTTCGATCTGCTACTCACCTTCGCCGAACACAAGGGCCTCGTGCTCAGCCGGGAGCAGTTGCTTAATCTTGTCTGGGGTTTCGATTTCTACGGACAGACCCGAACCGTGGACGTGCATGTGGCACATTTGCGCAAGCGTCTGGCCAAGAGCGAGCTGCGCATCGAGACCATTACCGGCGTTGGCTACAAGCTCGTGGATTGAAAACCATGTTTCGTTCACTGCGCTCCCGACTGCTCCTCACCTACTTGCTCGTCAGCGCGCTGGTGCTGGCGATCGTGGGGGCCGTGCTGTTTATCTTCTTGCTGACCAATCCTCAGCGGGCTACCTTCCAGCGCCTCAATCTCGCCGCCAATGAGCTTGCGTCAAGAGACTTGCGGTCCCTGCTGCAGAGCCGCGATGAGGCGCTACAAAACGCGGTGGAACGCTTTGATCAGATATGGAATACCAGGGTGATGATCCTGACCACCACGGGAGGCATCCGGGCGGACAGCCGCATCGATGTCAGCCCACCATCCGAGGCTGATTTGCAGGAGATGGCCTCCAGTAGGGGTTTGAAGGAAGGCGAGTTTCAAGACCAAGACCTCGCCCGATGGCTGTACGCATCACGGCCCATCGGCGCCACACACACTATGGTCGTGGCCGCTCCCCGCACCGGGCTTCGAGCGCTTACGGCCTATGGCAACGAACTGCTTCTTTCGCCGTTGCTGCGCGCAGGCGCTGTAGCTTTGCTGGCTTCGGTGCTGATTGCCTGGCTGATTTCGCGCTGGGTGGCGGCTCCCTTGCAGCGATTGTCACGCGCAGCAAAAGCCGTCGCCGCCGGCGATTTCAGGCACCGTCCAGCCCTTGGAGGGCCGAAAGAGGTGGAAAGCCTGGCGGTCTCGTTCAACGAAATGCTGCAACGGGTTCAATCCAGCCAGGTTGCCCAGCGCGATTTCGTTGCCAATGTGTCTCATGAATTGAAAACTCCGCTGACCAGCATCCAGGGCTTCGCGCAGGCGATCATGGACGGCACAGCCGAGAGCACTGAATCGCAACAGCGCGCGGCGAGGGTGATCTTCGACGAATCGGATCGCTTGCGTCGGCTGGTGGACGACCTTCTCGATTTGGCCAAGCTGGATACCGGGCAGGTTGACTTTGAACGTATGCGCGTCGATTTGACGGCGCTGCTGGACAGCGTGGTGGAGAAGCTCGGCCTTCCCGCATCGGAAAAACGAGTTCGCATTGAAAATCATGTTCCCGCGCTGCCAACCTTGATCGGTGACGGGGACCGCTTGGCGCAGGTCTTTACCAACCTGGTCGACAATGCCGTCAAGCATAGTCCCGAAGATACCACCGTAGCATTGCGGGGTGAATCAACTGGTGATAAGGTCATCATTCACGTGGACGATCACGGAGCCGGCATTCCCACTGAGGATCTCTCGCGCATCTTCGAGCGCTTCTACCAGCTCGACAAGGCGAGAACCGGCGGAAAGGGGCGTGGGGCCGGGCTGGGGTTGGCAATCTCACGCGAGATCGTGCAGGCGCACCAAGGCCGCATTACCGCAAAGAGCAAGATTGGCGAAGGCAGCCGCTTTACTGTCGAACTCCCCATCGTGCGCCATGACGATGAAACGCTC
>DAOVIK010000396.1 GCA_030673735.1 Anaerolineae bacterium | reverse complement strand
CACAGCGGTTTGGGCTGACCAACTACAGCATGCTGGTATCTCATGTATGTGTGCCGCCGGCGGTGCGCGCCATCTTGGGCTCGGAGGGCAATCGGGTGCAAGCCCTGTTGGCGGCAGGGCATGTGTGCACGGTTATGGGGTATTGGGAGTATGTGCCTTTGGTCGAGGAATTCGGTGTGCCGGTCGTGGTCACCGGATTTGAACCGCTCGACATCGTACGGGGGATCCAGTTTGCGGTGCAGCAAATGGAAGAAGGGCGTGCCGAAGCCGAGAATGCCTATGAGCGTTCGGTTACCTTCGAAGGAAACCAGCCGGCGCAGGAGTTGATCAAGCAGGTGTTTGAGACTTGCGACCGAAAGTGGCGCGGGATCGGTGTGATTCCGCAGAGTGGTTGGCGACTGCGCCAAGAATTCAAGGATTTTGATGCCGAGACGCGCTTCGATGTCGAGGCGATCCAACCCGAGGAATCGCCGCTGTGCATCGCCGGGCGCATATTGCAGGGCTTGAATAAACCTCCTGACTGTTCCGCCTTCGGCGTGCAGTGCACGCCCGAACAGCCGCTCGGCGCGACCATGGTCTCGGCCGAGGGAGCTTGTTCGGCGTACTATCGTTATGGACGGCAATCGGGAGCGGAACAAGAATGAGGAAATGCTGCGGCGCAATGATTTCGAGAACTGGAGGTCAGCATGGATGACCACACTGAAGACGTGACCATGCAAGGTGCGGTGTGCCCCGTTCCGCTGCCATACAAGGCGCAGATCGTGCTGGGGCATGGAAGTGGGGGCAAGATGACCCAGGGCTTGATCGAAAGCGTCTTCTATCCTCCCTTCGAGAATCCGGCGCTACTACGTGGAGATGATTCGGCCGTCGTGGTTTCGCCACAGGGCGGGAAACTTGCGCTGACTACGGATAGCCATGTGGTCACACCTCTATTTTTCCCAGGCGGAGATATCGGTCGTTTGGCGGTGTGCGGCGCGGTCAATGATCTGTGCATGGTCGGTGCGCAACCGCAATGGCTCACGGCAGGTTTCATCCTTGAGGAGGGCCTCCCGTTCGAGGTTCTCGAGCGGGTGACACAATCCATGCGCGCGGCCGCTGAGGATGCAGGAGTCATCATCGTCGCTGGCGACACGAAGGTAACTGAACGTGGCAAGGCCGATGGGATCTTCATCAATACCAATGGCATTGGATGGGTGCCCGAGGGACGCGATGTTAGCGGTGCGAACGCGCGCGCGGGGGATGTCGTGCTGCTGTCTGGCTCTCTTGGTGATCATGGCATCGCAGTCTTGGCAGCGAGAGGCGAGCTGGAATTCGAGGCGCAGGTCGAATCGGATATGGCGCCGCTCAACGCGATGGTAGAGATGATGTTTGAGGCGTGCTCCGGCATCCGTGTGCTGCGGGATCCCACCCGGGGTGGCTTGGCGACGACGCTCAACGAGATCGCCTGCCAGAGTCGTGTCGGCATCCGCATCGATGAACAGAGCATTCCGGTGCACGGTGCGGTTGAAGCGGCCTGCGAGATGCTGGGATTCGATCCGCTATACGTGGCCAACGAAGGAAAACTGGTGGCCATAGTCCCGGCTGATGCCAGTGAAGATGTACTTGAGGCGATGCAATCCCACCCCTATGGAAAAGAAGCCTGCGTGATAGGCGAAGTAGTGGAAGAGCCGGCAGGCCGCGTGTTGATGCAAACCGCAATCGGCAGCACGCGCGTGGTTGAGACCCTCTCAGGCGAAATGCTCCCCAGGATTTGCTAAGCGGAAACCAGCTTTACAGCGATACATAGCCCCAGATGCCTGCAGCATTCCGGGCATTGTGTATGCATTGGTGGGATTCTTCACGAGCCTCCAGTTCAAAGCTGGAGCTTGTGTGCTAGGATTCTTTGATAATAGGTGAAGATGGATGAAGCAGGGACTGGTTAGCGGTAACCGTGTGTGCATAATCGGCGGCGGACCTGCAGGGAGTTTCGCCGCCCTGCATTTGCTTCGCCAAATGCAGGACCGAAACCTTGAGTTGGAAGTACTCATCTT
>DAOVIK010000171.1 GCA_030673735.1 Anaerolineae bacterium | reverse complement strand
CGCACGGCGGCGCAAGCCTCGTTTGCGCGCCAGACACGCTGGGAGGACACAAGGCCAAGCCAGAAAGAGGCTCGCTACCGCGTCGGAATGCGAGTGAAGCATCGCAACTTCGGCGAGGGGATCGTGGTTGAAGCGCAGTTGGTTGGCGGCGACGAAGAAATCACCGTAAACTTTGAAAGTGCCGGCATGAAACGCCTGCTGGCTGGATTTGCGGCTCTCGAGGTGCTCGAGGGATGAGGGGAGAAGAGCATGAACATCTTCATTAGCGGTGGCGCCGGATACATCGGATCGGCAGCTGCGGAAATTCTGCATGACGCAGGACACCAGGTCACGGTTTACGACTCGCTCGTGACAGGCTACCGTGCCGCCCTCCCTGAGGGCGTAGGCTTCATCGAGGCGGATTTGGCACAGAGCGAAATCCTGCGGCAGTCGCTCGCCGCCGAGTCATATGACGCTGCGATGCACTTCGCCGGCTTTATCGAGGCCGGCGAAAGCATGCGCGATCCAGGTAAGTTTTTCCACAACAACGTGGGGCTGTCGATTGCGCTGATCGAAGCTTGCCGGCAAGCTGGGGTGGAGCGCTTTGTATTCTCCTCGAGCGCGGCGGTTTATGTTTCCAGCGATGAGGCGCTCACCGAGGATTCGCCACTGGGGCCGGTGAATGTGTACGGGGAAACCAAGCTGATGATCGAGCAGGTGCTGGAGTGGTATCGCCGCGTGCACGGTCTGCGCTTTGCCGCGCTGCGCTACTTCAACGCCTCAGGCGCCATGCCGAATCGGGGAGAGTCACACGATCCGGAAAGCCATCTCATTCCGCTCGTGCTGCAGGTCGCTCTGGGGCAGAAGGAAGAAGCGAAGATAAACGGAACCGATTACCCCACGCCCGACGGCACCTGCATACGCGATTACGTCCACATTTCAGACCTCGTCGATGCCCACCTGCTCGCGCTGGATGCACTTCAGGAACAGGATCGGCTTGTGTACAACGTGGGCAATGGTGCGGGATATTCCGTGCGTGAGGTGATCGAGACCGCGCGCAAAGTAACTGGTCACCCGATCCCTGCTGTCGATGCCCCTCGCAGGGCCGGGGACGCGTCTCGCTTGGTGGCCTCCGCGGACAAGATCCAGCGCGAATTGAGCTGGCGTCCTCAGTTTCCGGACTTGGAACAAATCATTTCCAGTGCGTGGGAGTGGCACAGCTCCCATCCGAATGGCTACGCTTGATCTTTCAAGGACAGCCAGCTACTTTGCACTTCCATCTTCATAGCTGACAAAACTGATACCGGACCTACTTCTGGCTGGAAAGCAGCTTGATGTACTGCGCTCGTTCAAACGTGAATGGGTCGTCGCTTTCCTTTTGGCTGAGCTTCCCGCGGAAATCCTCCAGGCTCTCGTAGCCATGCTCCTGCATCCAATTCTCGAACTCACGCAGCATCGTGGACAAGTACGGGATGCCGTTGCTAAGCAGGGCGGAGGCGCTCTGGACAGCAGTCGCTCCGGCGAGAATCGCCTTGGCTACGTCCAATCCCGAATGAACGCCGGTGTTTAGTACCAGATCGGAATCTACCCTGCCGTAAAGCAGGGCAATCCAGCGCAGCGGAAGCTTAATTTCGGATGGCGTGCTCAGCACCATTTCGCTGTGCAGATCCTCGCTCAATGGATCGATGTCCGGCTGCAAGAAGCGATTGAAGAGCACCAGGGCGGCTACCTTGTGCTTTGCCAACTCGGAAGCGACGTTGGGCAGAGACGTGTAGAACGGGCTGAGCTTCACTGAAACGGGGATCTCAACCTCGCTCACGACGGAGTCGATGATCTCGTACAATTCCTGCTCGATCTCAGGTGCGGTTCTCTTCGGATCTGTGGGGACTGCGTAGACGTTGAGTTCCAAACCGTTCACGCCAGTGTCCTCCAATTGGCGGGCGTACTTGCTCCATCCGCCCGGGCTTGCGGCGTTCAGGCTGGCGATCAAAGGCATGGAGACAGCCTCGCGGCTCTTTTCGATCCATTTCAGATGCTCGCTTGCGTCTCCATGTTTAAGCTCGGGGAAGTAGGACAGCGATTCGGCGAAGCGCTCTGAGCCCACGGCCAGCGCTTCGTCCAGGCGCAGGGCATCGAGCTGGATCTGCTCCTCGAACAGCGAGCGGATGATCAGCGCTCCCGCCCCAGCCTTCTCCGCCATCTCGATGCGATCGACTATGCTGGAAATCGAGCTAGCGGCAACCACAATAGGGTTCTTCAGTTCGATTCCCATGTAGCTGGTTTTCAGGTCCACGTTTGCTCCTCCTTGGGGGTACAATTGCCAGTTGGGAAAGCAGCCCAGTGTAGAAGTGTACTAGAAAGGTGACAAGCGTCCCCCGCCGCGGAATGTCCTTCTGCACTGTTGCGCGCCCTATGTCGATCATAGACTATGTTGGGCACCTACCCATTTGGGTGCACATTCCGCTATTAACTCACGGCGGTGGATTTGAAAGGAGTTCGTTATGGCGCAGAAAGACAACGGGCGCCGTTTGATCACCATTGATGGAAACGCGGCAGCAGCTCATGTCGCGTACGCCACAAACGACGTCATTGCCATCTACCCCATCACCCCCTCATCGCCAATGGGCGAGATCGCGGACGAGAAAGCCGTTGGCGGCGAGAAGAACATTTGGGGTACGGTTCCTAACGTTACCGAAATGCAATCCGAGGCCGGAGCCGCTGGTGCGGTTCACGGTGCACTCACAACCGGTGCGCTGACCACAACGTTCACCGCCTCTCAGGGCCTCCTGCTGATGATTCCCAACATGTTCAAGATCGCTGGGGAACTCACGCCGGCCGTGTTTCATGTTGCGGCCCGCTGTGTGGCGGCGCAGGCGCTTTCGATCTTCGCCGATCACAGCGATGTGATGGCTGCTCGCACCACCGGCTGGGGCTTGCTTGCCTCCAACAGCGTCCAAGAGGTCATGGACCTGGCGCTCATTGCGCAGGCCAGCACGCTGGAAGCGCGTGTGCCATTCGTGCACTTCTTCGATGGTTTCCGCACCTCGCATGAAGTCCACAAGGTAGAGGAGCTCAACCAAGACGACATGCGCGCCATGATCGACGACGAACTGGTGATGGCGCACCGCCTGCGCGGCCTTTCTCCCGATCGGCCCAGCATCCGCGGGACAGCGCAGAACCCGGATGTCTTCTTCCAGGCGCGCGAAACCGTGAACTCATATTACCTCAAGACCCCGGAGATCGTGCAGCGGGCAATGGACCGTTTTGCCAAACTCGCCGGCCGTCAATATCACCTGTTTGACTATGTAGGCGCGCCAGATGCTGAGCGCGTGGTCGTGCTGATGGGTTCGGCGGCTGAGACCGTGCACGAGGTTGTGGATCACCTCACAGCCAAGGGCGAGAAGGTCGGCATGGTGAAGGTGCGGCTGTATCGGCCCTTCGATGCCGGGGCCTTCATAGACACCCTGCCCAAGACTGTGCGCAGGATCGGAGTGCTCGATCGGACCAAGGAGCCCGGCGCCACCGGAGAGCCGCTTTACGTAGATGTCCAGACCGCCATTGCAGAGGCCGTGGCCGGGGGCAAGATCGAGGCCGGCATGATGCCCATCGCCGTGGGTGGACGCTATGGACTGGGCTCCAAGGAATTCAACGCCGGCATGGCCAAGGCGGTTTTCGACAATCTGACCAACAAAGCGCCCAAGAATCATTTCACGGTGGGCATCGTCGATGACGTAACCGACAGCAGCTTGGAGTGGGATGAGGATTTCTCGTCCGAAGGAACCGACGTGCATCGGGCCATGTTCTTCGGACTGGGAGGGGATGGCACGGTTGGCGCCAATAAGAACTCGATCAAGATCATCGGCAAGGCCACTGATAATCATGCCCAGGGTTTCTTCGTCTACGATTCGAAGAAGTCGGGCTCGCGAACCATCTCCCATCTGCGCTTCAGTCCCAATCCAATCCGAAGCACCTACTTGGTTGACAAGGCTGGTTTCGTTGCTTGTCACGCCTTCCAGTTCCTTGAGCGCTACGACGTCCTGCGGCACCTCAAGAAGGGCGGGACGTTCCTGCTCAATTCGCCTTTCCCGGCAGAAGAGACCTGGGACCAACTGCCGCGCGAAGTACAGCAAGCGCTCATCGACAAGAAAGCCCGATTCTTCGTGATCGATGCCTACTCCCTGGCAGAGAGCATTGGCCTGGGAGGGCGCATCAACGTGATCATGCAGTCGGCCTTCTTTGATATCTCCGGCGTTCTTCCGCAGGAGCAAGCGCTGACGATGATGGAGTTGGCGGTTGAGGACACGTTCGGCATCAAGGGCAAGGCCGTGGTGGACATGAACATCAAGGCCGCTAGCCTGGCGCGCGAACGGATCCACGAGATTCCACTGCCCAAAGAGGCGACCAGCAATGTGCCGATGATTCCTCCAGTGCCGGAAGACGCGCCCGAGTTCGTTCGCAACGTCACCGGGAAGATGATTGCCTGGCAGGGGGATGACCTTCCCGTGTCGGCAATGCCAATTGATGGAACTTATCCCACCGGGACCACGAAATACGAGAAGCGCAACCTGGCGCTTGAGATCCCGGTTTGGGACACCGAAGTGTGTATCCAATGCAATCAGTGCACCTTCGTGTGTCCGCATGCCACCATCCGCGCCAAGGTCTACGATCCTTCCTACGCCGATGGGGCTCCGAAAGGCTTCAAGACCGTAGCCGCTCGGGGCAAGGGTTTCGAGGGAATG
>DAOVIK010000345.1 GCA_030673735.1 Anaerolineae bacterium | reverse complement strand
CGAACTGGTGCGCGTGGCTCAAAAGGGCGCCACACTTATCATTGGCTGTGATTCAAAACACGGATTCATGCGCCTTTACTTGAGCGAGGGCGACCTCGACGAGGTCCTTGCGATCCATCGTACAAATGAGACCTTCTGCGGCATGGGGCCGAGAACGCATGTTTATACAGTGAGCGAAATGAGGGACCTGATCGAGAGTGCCGGCTGCGAGGTACTGGTTATTGCCTCGACGCCCACGTTCAGTGACACGATCGACAAGAGCCTGTACTCCACCGATCCCGAGGCGTGGCAGCAATTGAAGGCGCTTGAGCTCGAGATCTGCACGACACCCGAACTGCTGGGATCTGGTCTGCATCTGCTATTTGTCGCCAGAAAATCCTGAGACGAACATGATCACAAATGCGGCCGGCGCAGGGGAAGACAAGCACGAGCCCCGTCGCAGCGGTGAATCCCAATACTTCGAAGCTCCCCACTTCGAGGATCTCGTCTCACTCCTGACCGAGGAATAGCTCCTCAGCTCTGGACGCAACCTCTGTAAGCAAAACGCAGGCGCCGAACGCCTGCGTGGTTCTTGCGTTGAAGAATCCGATTGGCAACAGTCTATTTTCCCCTATCGTCCCAGAGCGCCGAGCACCTTCATGAGCGTATTGCCTATAAGCTGTCCGGATTTGGCGCGGTGGGACGAACCGCCCAATGCTCCTCCCGAGATCACGGCCTGGATGAGCGACTCGATGGCGCCTTCGCCACCTTGCTGGGCCTGCAAGAAAGCCATCCCCGTAGATATTAGATCCCCTAAATCGAGCCCCTCCCCAGACGCTTGTGCGGCTTGCTGCTCTCCAGCGAGCCCACTGAGCAATGTTCCCAAGATGTCGCCTCCGGATTGAGCCGGAGCTGCACCTCCTCCCAGCAGTGACTGAATGAGTTCGAATGCGTTCTCTTGCGTCACCTGCTTCGACTTGAATGCCTCCGCGGCCCTGCTCAATCCATCGGCATAGACCTGGGAGGATCCGCTGGTGTGCTTCTTCTTCAGCGCTTGGCTCGCGTAGGCAAACGCCGTACCCGCGTCCGATTTCTTCTTCTTGCCAACCGCCTTGGTGATGGTGTTGAAGATATCCACCATGTTGTCGCCGTGGTTGCTGTTGTAGCTGTCCGCTTCGTTCAAAGATGACTGGTTCTCGCTGAGGGCTTTCGTGACTGACTTGAATAACTTCGATAGGTCGATATCCGATTTGGCCATATCCTATTTCATTCCTTTCGTCTATTGAGCAGTGCATCCTTTAGCGCAACGGCCAGGGTTCATGCGCTCTCCATTTGGCAAGCTTCCTGATTATCTCCCAGGCCCTGCAGAAGCAGCCACCCATCTTGCGGTCGCGCCAAGGCTTATGATTCCAATGGATACACCCCGAATTCCTCCACAGCATCGACCATGGCGAGGATGTTTTCGGCCGGGACGTCGTTCATGATCGTGTGCACAGCACCTACCATGAAACCTCCTCCAGGCCCCAATAACCTCACCACACGCCGCACCTCTTGCCGCACTTCCTCCGGAGTCCCATGGGGCAGAATTCGATGGGTGTCAATCGCTCCGCAGAACACGATCTCTTTCCCGTAGCGCGTCTTGAGGTCCTCGAGATTCGCCATCCGCCCGGCTGAGGTCTGGATCGGATTGAGAATGTCCACACCCATCTCCACCAGGTCATCCATGACGTCGAAGATGTCGCCATCCGAGTGGAAGAAGACCTTGGCATCGGTGCGAGCCTTGATGAAGGAAATGAAGTCAGCGTGAATGGGCTTGAGAAGCTGGCGATACATGTCGGGAGAGATCAAGAGGCTCTGCTGCATCCCCAAGTCGTCACCGATCTTGATGATGTCAACATTTGGACCCAGCTGCTCAAGGAACTGTCCCATGAGGGTCTTACATAGTTCGGCGATCCGAGTAAGCAGAGCTTGGTCGAACTCCGGAAAGCGCATCATGTTCCCCAAGAAGCGGTCCATGCCCTGCATGGCAAAGGTCCGTTCGAAAGGAAAGAGAAGCCAGGGCGTGGCGAGAATTGCATAGCGATCCTCTTGAGCAAGCTGCTCAGCCCTATCCTTCACATGCTGCACTCGTGTGGGATCCATCATGTCGGGCCAAGGATACTTCTCGATCTCCTCCAGCGTGGTCGCCTCGGCCATCGGATGGACGCCCGGGAACCACTCCCCGGGGCTGATCTCCTTCTGTCCACTGCCCCATGAATCAATGCACGGTGAGTGGGGCTCACGCTTCAAGTTTCGTTCCATCGTGCTCTGCGGCTCGCGGTCCAACACACCACGGACGTCACTGTGCAGGCGAATCAGAGTCTCCTCATCCGGATCGGCAGTTCCCAGCTCGGGCCAATTATAGATGTATCGATCTTCCGCATCGATGCCGAGCAGCTTCTTGAGATCCTGATAGGGCTTCATCTTGATCCCGGTGGCGTTGCTCACGCCGAGCACTATCGGAACGCGATCAGGTTGCT
>DAOVIK010000152.1 GCA_030673735.1 Anaerolineae bacterium | reverse complement strand
TACATCCAATCGTGGAAGAGCACAGTGCCGTTGGCCTGCGTGGCGACCACGATGGCAATACTCATCAAATCGGTGGGGAAAGCCGGCCAAGGCATCACGTTGATCTCGGGTATCGCTCCGCCGACGTCAGGGAGCACTGTCAGGGACTGCTTGCCGGGAACCAGGATGTCGTCGCCCTCCACACTCCAGGAGACGCCAAGGCGGGCGAAATTCAAGCGGATCATGTCCAGATGTTCGGGAGATGCATCGCGAATTCGGATCTCACCTCCCGTCACCGCAGCCGCTCCGATGAAACTGACCACTTCCATATAATCTGCGCCGATGGTGTATTCACCCCCGTGCAGCCTGTCCACGCCTTCAATATGCAGCGTGTTGGATCCGACGTTCTCGATGCGAGCGCCGAGATGATTCAGGAAATTGCACAAATCCTGGACGTGGGGTTCGGAGGCCGCATTGCGGAGGATCGTCGTGCCTTTCGCGGTAACGGAAGCCATGACGGCGTTTTCCGTGGCAGTAACGCTGGCCTCGTCGAGCAGGATGTCCGCTCCTACAAGCCTTCGCGGGGCTCGCAGCTGAAAAGAGCGGCCGTCGAATTTGGTTTTGGCGCCAAGGGCTTCAAGGGCGATCAGATGTGTATCAACCCGTCTTCGACCGATGACGTCCCCGCCTGGTGGCGGCATGTCGATCCCGCTGCCCCGTCCCAGCATCGGGCCCGCAAGCAGGACCGATGCCCGGATCTTGCGGCATAGATCGGTATTCAGATCGGTCGGATTTATATCGCGAGCGTGCAAGCGCCACGAATTCGGGCCCAGCACCTCGATCTGCATTCCGATGCTCTGCAGGATCTGGTGGAAGGTGCGGACATCTCCGATGTCTGGAATGTTGTGCAGAATCACGGGCTCATCGGTCAGGATGCACGCCGGCAGCAACGCGATCGCAGCGTTCTTGTTACCCGAGGGCACCACTTCTCCCCGCAGGGAATGCCCTCCCTCTATAAGGAAGCTGGACATTGGCTATCCTTTCCTAATGAGCAGGATCTCTTGGCCGGGATAAAATCCCAGCACCTCGGCAGCGTTTCCCTGGTTGACGGCGATCTCCAGCAATCCGCTGCTGCCAATGAAGGCCAGCGGCTTGCCGGCGCCTGCTTCCCCGAAGGTGTGTGCAATGGCCAGTTGCGTGCCGTCAGGCAATTGCACGCGGCTATCGCCGCGCTTGAACCGAGCCGACGGGCAGCCTCCGAGCCAAGGATCCAAGATGAGGTTCTCTCCCTCAGTATGCAACAATCCCAGGCTTGTGATCAAGTTGCCGAACCTATCGGCGAAGAGGATTTGGCCCCGGATGGTTGCCTCGGCGTCGATCGATAGGGATGGCAAGGGCAATCGGACTAGTTCGGCGGCTGGTGGTCCCATTTCTTGTAGGGCAACACCGCGTACAAGATGCGCGGCGGCGGGAGCGAAGATGTCCCGGCCATGAAATGTCGCGCTCACACCGGCTAGCCGGTATTGTGATGAGGTCAGCTCGACAGCATTGAGTGGTTCGGATTGCTCGCAAACGAAGGTGAGCAATCCATTGTCAGGGGCGATGCAAGTGAAGCCGGGCCAAGAGGCGCCCATCGCCCGGCGGGATGTTCCTACTCCCGGATCCACAACAGCTACGAATACGGTGTTCTCAGGAAAATACGACGTCGCCTGCCAGAGATGAAAGGCGCCTCGTTGGATATCGCCGCGAGGAACGTCGTGTGAAAGATCGATGATATCGGCCTGAGGCGCTATGTCTGCGATCACGCCTTTCATCATGCCGACGTATGCATCCTGCAGACCGAAATCCGTTAGAAGAGCAATGGGACCGGTCTTCACCGCATCTCCTCAAGGTCGGAATTCTAATGGAGACAGGCCTGATGGTCAAACCTGGACATGCGTTCCACGAGACGCCTGACCGCACCTGACCGCATGGGAATCGTCAAGAATCGGCTGCCGTGGTAAAATTAGGGGTCGTGGCTGATCCCATTGCAGAACCGTCTTCTTCCAAGCCGATCGGTGCATTTGAAGCGCTCATAAAGGGCTTTGAGCGCATCGCAGCAGCGCCTCTTTTGCTCATCCCCTCCTTGGTGCTGGACTTGCTATTGTGGCTGGGCCCGCATTTGAAGATCAACTCTCTCGTTGGGTGGCTAGTTGAGGAGGGGATCCGGATTCCTTCAAATGCAACGCCGGAGTTGTATGAGCAGATCCGTTTGCTGCGGGTGGGCTTGCTCGAAATTGGGAACCGTTTCAACCTGCTAACGGCGCTAAGCAGTCTGCCGGTGGGCATTCCCAGCTTGATGAGCACGCGCATGCCCACGGAAACGCCGGTGGGCTTGCCAATCTTTGTAGACGTAACAGAGCCAGCCTATGTGGTTGGAATATGGCTGCTCTTGACGATCATAGGTCTGGGGCTTGGCGGAGGTTACCACTTTTGGATCGCTCGCCAGGTTGCGCCCATTGGTGAACTTGGCAAGGGCTGGAAGACGTGGCTGCGCATTCTTGCTCTGGCCGCCGCCGCATATGTGACCGTCTCGGCCTACCTGTTTGTCAGCGTACTCGCCGCCTCGATCGCAGCCGTCCTAGTACCCTTTCTTGGGGTGCTGGTTCTGCTCCTTTCGTTTACTCTTCTATTCTGGCTTGTGATCTACCTGTTCTTTACGCCGCATGGGATCGTGCGCTACGAAATGGGGCTACTTCAGGCTCTGATGGAGAGTGCAGCCGTCGTGCGCTGGAACCTGATGGGAACGCTGGCATTTCTGGGTTTGGCGTTCATTGTCAGTTGGCTTGCATCACAAGTTTGGCTGCTGCCACCGGATGCCTCATGGTTCAGCCTGCTTGCCCTATTGGGGCATGCCTTTGTGAGCACGATGTTATGGCTTGGAAGCTATGTCTTTTATCAGGGGCGGCGAGAATGGCTCGTTGCCCAACGAGATGAACTGAGGGTGCGCAGCGTTAACTAGGATTCGCCAAGGATCCGACGATGCATTTACACTCGCAAGGAGAATAGACTGTGGCAAAAGATGGCAAGGCTGTAAGCAGTTATGCAGCCAAGGACATCCAGGTGCTTGAAGGGCTGGAGGCCGTCCGCCGGCGCCCGGGCATGTATGTTGGCGGTACGGATATCAAGGCTCTGCACCACATGGTCTATGAGGTGGTCGATAACTCGATCGACGAGGCCTTAGCAGGAGCCTGCAAGAATATCGACATCATCATCCATCCCGACAGCAGCGTCACCGTAGAAGATGACGGCCGCGGAATTCCTGTCGATATCCATCCTGAGAAGAAGAAACCCGCCCTGGAACTAGTGATGACCGTGCTGCATGCCGGAGCCAAGTTCGGAGGTGAGGGCTACAGGGTCTCCGGCGGTCTGCATGGCGTGGGCGTCTCGGCGGTTAATGCCCTATCGGAGTATTGCGAGGTCGAAGTCAAGCGGGGCGGCAAGGTGCACTTCCAGCGCTACGAGCGGGGCGCGCCCACCGGACCTGTCAAGGTCATCGGCAAGGCTGCGAAGACCAAGACAGGCACCAAGACAACCTATATGTTTGATCGCAAGATCTTCGAAGGAGAATTGGACTATCGATTTGAAACACTGGTTCAACGCTTCAGGGAGATGGCGTTCGTCACGCGCGGCGTGGCGATTCACTTGATCGACGAGCGCGACGGGCGAGAGATGGAGTTCTACTTCGAGGGCGGAATCACTTCCTTCGTGCGCTATCTGAATCGCAACCGCATGGTGCTGCACCCGATTGTATACGTCGAGAAGGAAGTCGATTCTACCGGCGTTGAGGTTGCCCTGCAGTACACCAATGCCTATGCCGAATCGGTTTACTCCTTCGCCAACACCATCAATACCGTCGATGGCGGCACGCATCTAACCGGCCTGAGGGCCTCCATCACGCGCACGATCAATGACTACGCGCGCAAGGCGGGGCTGCTCAAGGGCAACGATCCGAATTTCAGCGGCGATGACACGCGGGAAGGTCTGACCGCAATCGTAAGCATCAAGCATCGCGATCCGCAATTCGAGAGTCAGACCAAGGTCAAGCTGATGAATGCCGAGGTTCAAACTCAGGTGCAGCAGGCGCTGGGGGAGGAGTTCGGCACGTTTCTGGAGGAAAACCCGCGTGCCGGAAAGGCCATTGTCCAAAAATGCCTGACTTCGGCACGTGCGCGTGATGCGGCGCGCAAGGCACGCGATCTTGTCATTCGCAAGAGTGCCCTGGAGAGTCTGACCCTTCCTGGTAAACTTGCCGACTGCTCCGAGCGCGACCCCAGCAAATGCGAGCTGTACATTGTGGAGGGCGACTCGGCCGGGGGATCGGCAAAGCAAGGCCGTGACCGGCATTTCCAAGCCATCCTTCCCTTGCGGGGCAAAATCCTCAACACCGAGCGCGCCCGCCTCGACAAGATCCTCTCCAACAACGAGGTCAGAGCTTTGATCTCAGCGCTGGGCACCAGTGTGGGAGAGAGCTTCGATCTCTCCGGTTTGCGCTATGGCCGGGTGATCATCATGACCGACGCCGACGTTGACGGCAGCCATATTCGCACGCTCTTGCTGACCTTCTTCTTCCGCTACATGCATGAGCTGATCGACGAGGGGCACCTCTATATCGCCCAACCGCCTCTCTACCGGATCGGGCATGGAAAGAAGGTCTGGTACGCCTACACAGAAGCAGATCGTGAGCGCATCATGAAGGAGCTGGGCAGAAAGCGCTCCAGGGCGAGGCTGCAGCGCTACAAGGGTTTGGGCGAGATGAACCCTGAGCAGCTGTGGGAAACGACCATGGACCCTGAACAGCGAACGCTGTTGCAGGTAACCATCGAAGACACTGCCTCTTCCGATCGCACGTTCGATATGCTCATGGGCGCCGCCGTACCCCCTCGCAGGCGCTTCATCCAGACCCACGCGCACGAGGTGCGCAATCTGGATATCTGACCCCGCCCATACAAGCAATATCCCCAACCGATCTAGCAATACGGGGGACTACCGTGCTTCGATGCCGGCGGGATTCCATATCCACTAGCCCCATCTCTCCAGGTGATTCAGCAGTATTATGATGATAGATTGAATGCGAAGCTGGCTATGCCTTTGTGTTGCTTGTTTTTATCTTTTAGTAAGTAACCGTGGAGGGAGGTTTTAGCCGTGGTTCCTACC
>DAOVIK010000202.1 GCA_030673735.1 Anaerolineae bacterium | reverse complement strand
TACAACTCCCTCATGCTAGCCGCCCAGGTCGAGAGCTGGGGCGGGAAGCCCACACGTCTTCCGATCGTGCCTGACGATCTCAAGCGCATCAAGAATGCCATCGCCCAGGCTGCCAAAGACCACGATCTTGTGCTCGTGAATGCGGGATCATCGGCCGGGTCTGAGGATTTCACAGCCCCCGCAATCGAAGCTCTGGGGGATATGTTGGTCCACGGCGTCGCCGTGCGCCCGGGGCACCCGGTCGTGCTCGGGGTGATCAGGGCCAAATCGCGAGGCTCGACCAAAGGCAGATCAGTTCCTGTTATCGGCGTGCCGGGCTACCCGGTGTCGACAGTGCTCACAGGGGAGATCTTCGTCGAGCCCCTTCTTGCTCGCTGGCTTGGCCGCCCCTCGGCCGAGCCGCAAGTGGTGCAGGCCACCATGACTCGCAAGGTTCACTCTTCGCTGGGGGATGATGAGTACCTGCGCGTGACCGTGGGAAGGGTCGGGGAACGCCTGGTCACCACCCCGCTCGCGCGTGGCGCCGGCGTGATCACCTCCCTGGTGCGCGCCGACGGGATCGTACTCATCCCCGCCGGCGTCCAAGGAATTGTCGCCGGCGAGGATGTAGATGTGCGTCTCTACCGCAGCCTTGCCGAGATCGAGCGTACGATCGTTGCGCTGGGTTCACATGATCTCACGATCGACCTGCTCGGCCAGTTCCTGGCTGAGCGGGGTGGCAGGCTGACATCGGCGAACTTGGGCAGCTTGGGAGGGCTGATTGCGTTGCAGCGCGGAGAAGCGCATCTTGCAGGCTCACACATGCTCGATCCGGAAACCGGAGAGTACAACCTGGCCTACGTGCAGAGGTATCTGCCCGATACGCCTATCGTTCTCTTGGGATTGGTGTCGCGCGAGCAGGGCCTGATTGTCACACGCGGGAATCCCCAGCAGATCAAATCGCTGCAGGACCTGACACGGGAAGGGATCACGTTCATCAACAGGCAACGAGGGGCCGGAACTCGCTTCCTGCTGGATTACCACCTGGAGCAGCTCGGGGTGGCGGCCGACGACGTGTCAGGCTACGACCATGAGGAGTATTCGCACTTGATAGTTGCCGCCGCAGTTTCCTCAGGGCGAGCAACGTGTGGCTTGGGGATTCGCGCCGCGGCCGAAGCACTCGATCTCGACTTCATTCCGCTGTTCAAGGAGCGCTATGATTTGGTGATCCCACGCATCCACCACTCGAGTGAAAAGCTAGCTCCACTGCTCAAGTTGCTGCATGACGGGTCTTTCCGCCAAGCGGTAGCCGAACTCCCCGGCTACGATGTAGGCCCTATGGGAGAAGAGATCGCCCGCCTCGGGTGATCTCCTCCGGTAGTCCCCATATCAAGCATTGGAAACTGGAGCTCGAACAGGAGGAGTGCTTCCTTCCTGCCCGCCGGGCCCTGTGGATGTACTCTACTCAATGATCTCGAAATCGGTAGTGACTTCAACCGACGAATCGAGCGTATTCACTACCGAGCAGTACTTCTCCAGCGAGAGGGAAATGGCACGCTCGACCTTTTCAGCTGCCACCGAACCACGAATGGCAAAGTGCAGGTGCAGGCTCGTGAAACAATGGGGTGGATCAGGTGCCTGTTCACCACGGCAAGTTACTTCCAGACCTTGCAGCGGCTGGCGTTGCTTCTCGAGAATCGTGACAACGTCCCACGTTGAGCAGGAAGCCGCCGCCAAGAGCAGCAAGTCTGAGGGTTTCAAGCCCATCCATGGGGGGTCGCGTTCCTCCCAGCGTCCCATGACCAATGACTGCCCCTTTGAATCCATTCCGGTCATGAGTGTCGATCCCACCCAGCGCAAGGTCACCGTACTCATTCTTTCCTCCCGTGTCTAAGCTTGGTTTTGATCTGCCGGATTGATTACGTTATGCATGCCGGCATAGTCCAGTTCGCCGAAACCACTCCTGAGAGCGGTTTTGATAATGCGCTCAGTGCCCCTGAGCGATGCGGGGTCTAAACCAAGATAGCCAGCTTCACACAGGAAGAGTCTGACATCCTTCAGCAGCAAGCGCAAAGGAAAATTCGGCTCAGCGAAATCGCGCTGCAACAGCCTAGGAAGCTTCTTCTCGAAGGTCGCGGCGTACAGAGTGCTCTGTTTGAGCGCCTGCATGAAGGCCTCCACGGGCACGCCCTGGCGTTGGACCAGCCCCAAGCTGAGTGAAAAGGCAGCCATTTGCGAGGCAATCAGCTGATTCAATGCCAGCTTGAGCGCCGCAGCCATGCCGACCGGGCCCACGAGAAATGGATCAGGACCAAAGCAGGTCAGTAGACTACGCCAGCGGTCGAATTGCTCGACACTGGCCCCTACCATGACGATCAGATCCCCCGATCTCGCAGGGCCTATGCTTCCTAGTACGGGAGCCTCTAGATAATCTCCTCCTGCCGCTTGAACTTTGGCTTGAATGCGCTCGCTTTCGCGCGGGCTGATGGTTCCCATCTGGATCACAGTGCGCCCGGCTAGCACCACCCTTGATACCCCCTTGAACAGCACTCGATGGATCGCCCTCGCGTCCGTCAGCATCAGAACCACGCTCTTTGCGTTTTCTATGGCCTGCTGCGGTGTTTCTGCAAGCTGCGCCCCCGCCTTGCGCAGGGGTTCTGCCTTGAATGCAGTGCGGTTGTAGGCAAACAGGGCATAACCTTCTTGGAGTAGTCGCTCGGCCATCGGCCTTCCCATCAATCCTGTTCCAATCCAAGCGATCCGATCGTTCTCCATGGCATCACCTTTTGGGATTCCAGCTTCTTGCAGGGACTATAGCACAGCCCAGGAGCGTCACAGAAGGCCGCTGAGGCCAGTTCCTTGTCGAATGCATGCCTGTCATCGAAATCATCGATTTCGAGCGCGCAAAGGGGTGTTTTTTACATTTCACGTCGCGCCGGCTATCCCACAGCGTAACGCGATTCGCGGGAGTGATGTCTCTCAGTTCCCTAATAGATGCGGAGATCAACTTCCTCACCCTGCAATTGTGTGTCCCTAATGCGCGATCTATGACTGCGTTTTAAACCTGCCCGCAGGTGTCGATCCCATTCTCTTACACCAATCGCATCGTTTTCTTACACAATTCGAGAAGATTACTGCGAAGGAGGTGTTACTTATAAAGTACAACAACCTTACATCTGCTGTATCTACTATCAATCCCTTAAACGCAAGAAATGTTTACACAATGAGTAAGGCGTGTTAGAATGGGGGCATGAAAACTTGGACCTTCATCGGAAAACGAATATCAGAGGCGCGCCAGGCGCTAGGTTGGTCAACCGAGGAGCTCGCACGACGCTTCAAAACCTCTGGGGCGACGATGTCTCGCTGGCAGAGCGGGAAGCAGCGCATCTCATTTGATGATTTGGAGAAGCTGGCGAAGCTGTTGAAGAAGCCAGTGCAGTTCTTCCTGCCTGGCTGGTACGTGGATCCTGAGAGTGTCCCTCCCGAGATCGTTCGGCTGACGAACCGCATCGCCGAAATTCCCGATGGCGAGATGCGAAAGCGCGTGATCGAAGGATTGACCGATCAAGTCGAGACACTGCTGGAGGTGATCCCGGACTGGTACGTAGATGCGTCTCGAATATCTCCCGAGATCGGCAATCTGATTCAGAGGCTCAACGAAGTGTCCGCCAGTGCCACGCGCAGCAAGCTGATCGGTGTGCTGACAGGACAAGTGGAAGTTCTTCTCGAATCAATCACCACGATGAAGTAAACCCGCATCCTCTATCGACTTCACCTTCCCCACCCCTGTCGTAATTGGGTTCCTCAATAATACGATCACTGATGATGGTTGTCCGTCTTGAAATTGGAACAGAAAGGTCATCGGCCGCCGGAGCCTAATGCTCGGTGGCCGATGGATTCCAGGCAGCTTGAGTCGGAGTTCCGGAAGTGCGCTGCTAGGTTCTTGTTTGGCGATCGCCTTCAGCTTGCGGTAGCTTGCAAGCGTCGCTGCTCCTCGGCACGCTCACTCATTTGATCCCGCAATGTACGAATGTCCTTCGGCACCAGATAAGCCGTGAATCCCAGAATGATTGACCCCAGGATCCACGCCGAAACGCAGATGACCAGAATGGCGAGTGAAAGCGACGAGCGGTCGGCGATGTAGCCCGCAAGCGCTGGAGCGGTCGCGGCACCTATGTTCT
>DAOVIK010000166.1 GCA_030673735.1 Anaerolineae bacterium | reverse complement strand
GCGCTTGTTGCGTGGCTCTGGATAGGCGGTGTGGGTGATGCCGGCACTTGGGCCGATGTGGCTCTGATCCTGCTCCTGATTCCGGCCCTGCTGATGGGTTTGGCCATTCTGGCAGCCATCATTGCGCTTGCTGTGCTCATCGTCCGGCTGATCGGCTTGATCCCGGAACCTGCCCATCGTACACAAGTGATCATCCGCCGTATCGAGAGAGAAACCTCACGCAGCGTCGATCTGGCTCTGCGACCGCTGCTGGCATTGTCGGCGCTTTGGGCGGCGCTCAAGGCGATTGGTAAAGCATTAATCTCAATCGTCGACATCAAGTAGAGGCGTGATTTATGGAGACAGGCGATAACGGAAGTTGGAAGCAGAAAGCTTTGATCCTGGGCGGCGTGATAGGCGCCTTGACAGGAGTGGGCTTGGCGTACTTGCTCGTACGCAAGTCCGAGGAAACCGAGGGCGGCATGCAGTTCGGTACCGGGGAAGGCGTCCGCTTGGGGATCATCCTCACCAACCTGGCACGCCAGGTTGCCAGGCTCGGCGACGGCAGCGGATAATCGCGGGGCTGCGATCGGGCTTTTCCCCGTAAGCAAGGGCCTTCTTGCATCGCATAGATGCATTCCTCTGCCATCCGCTCATCCCGCAAGAGACCCATTCCTTTTGAGGGCAGCGACTTACCTGTCCCACCAAGCGTCTGGATCTCGAAGCCATCTGCCACACACAGCGCAAGCCAAGCGCTCACCGGCCGACAACACACGGAACGATGGGCCTCCGCCCATCAGCGAGGCTTGATGGCATGCGAAACACGCGCCTGTTCTCACTGATCCGCAAGGAGTTCATCCAAATCCTGCGCGATCCGCGCACTCTTTACATCACCTTCGCCATCCCGGTGATCCAGCTCTTTCTCCTTGGCTACACAGCCACCACCGACGTGCGTAACATTCCTCTGGCGGTATTTGACCTGAGCCGCAGCCCGGCCTCACGGCGACTGCTCGATGCCTATCGCGCCGCCGATTACTTCAACCTGGCCTTCGATCTCGATTCAGAAGATGAAATGCGCACGCTGATCGATGCAGGAGACGCGCGCGCCGGCATGATCATCCCGCCGGACTACGCCGAGAAGCTGCTCGCCAATGAAACCGCCTCCGTTTACTTCGTGCTCGACGGGTCCGACCCCAACGTAGCTTCCACTTCGCTTGCCGCCGCCGAATTGATCGGCCAGACCCATTCCACCACGCTCGTGATCGAGCGCTTGGAGAGACGCGGGCTGACAGGCGCTTTCGAGCCGGCGGTAGAAGTGCGTTCACGGGTTTGGTACAACCCCGACATGGAGAGCGCCATCTTCATGGTGCCGGCCATGATCGGGATCATCCTGCAGCTTCTTACATCGCTGCTCACCGCCACCGCCATCGTTCGCGAGCGCGAGCGGGGCACGATCGAGCAGCTCATCGTCACTCCCATCCGCCCATGGGAATTGATCGTGGGAAAGATAACGCCCTACGTCGCCTTGGCGCTCTTCGACATGCTCGAGGTGCTGCTCGTCGGAACACTGTGGTTTGGCGTGCCCATTCGCGGCAGCCTGGGATTGCTGGTGGCTCTCTCGGGGCTGTTCCTGCTCGGATCGCTGGGAATTGGGTTGATGGTCTCGACGTTTGCCAAGACCCAGCAAGAAGCAACGATGCTCACTTATTTCACCATGCTCCCCACGATCTTTCTTTCGGGCTTCTTCTTTCCGCTGGCCGCCATGCCCCCCGCGCTGCAAGCGGTTTCCCATGTCATCCCACTGCGCTACTACCTGATCATCATCCGCTCCATCCTGCTCAAAGGTGCCGGCGCTGAGTTGCTAACCAACGAGATCTTTGCCCTGGCCATCTTTGGCATATTGGTGATGGGCATCGCCGCGCTGCGCTTCCGCAAGCGCCTGGATTGAGCGAACGGAGGTCGAAATGCGAGCTGCAACCTTGCGAAGGATCATCCCCCTGGTATTCCTGCTGCTGATCGTGGTCGCAGGCAGCATCTACCTGATCAGCATATCTGGTGAGCAAGCTGGCCCTCTGCAGGCCTCCGGAACCGTCGAGGCCGTGGAGGTGGTGGCTGCCCCCGAGATTGGTGGACGCGTGGTCGAGGTCCGAGTTGAAGAGGGCCTGCTGGTAGAAGCCGGCCAGGAACTCTTCCGCCTCGACGACGCCCTGATGATCGCCCAGCACGATCAAGCGCAGGCCGCCCTTGCTGCTACACAGGCAGCCTTGGATACCGCCCAAACCACCGTTGAATTGGCCCAAGTCCAGCTCGAACTTGCTCTGGCGCAGGCGCGCGCAACGGAGCTGGCGTCTGCGCCAGATGTTTGGCGTCAATTCGCTCCCAGCGCTTTCGACCTTCCCATGTGGTACTTTCAGCAGGAAGAACAGATCCAGGCGGCTCGCCTCGAGCTGGATGGCGCCGAGCAAGCCCTTGAAGAAGATCGCCAAGCCACCAGCGCCATCTTGGAGACCGAAGTCGGCGCCGCTCTGCACGACGCCGAATCTCGCCTGGCACGTGCGCTAGAAGCCTACATTGTTGCCCGGCAGGTGCTCGATCGCGCCATCTTTGCCCGGGACAACCAGGCCTTGCAGAACGCAGCTCAAGAACGCTTCGATGAAGCTGAAGAGGAACTCGAATCCGCACAGCAGGCCTACGCCGATCTGTTCTCGGGAGAACAGGCGGATGAAGTGCTCGAGACCCGAGCGCGCCTGGCTACCGCGCAAGCACGCTTCGACGCCGCCCAAGCACGTCTCGACAGCCTCCTCACTGGCGAGTACTCGCTCACAGTCGACGCCGCACAGGCTGCGCTCGAACAAGCCCAAGCCGCCGCGGTGCAGGCTCAGGCAGCCGTGACCGCCGCCGAAGCCGAGTTCGCAGTGCTTGACTTGCAGATTGAGAAGACCATCGTGAGCGCACCCTCAGCCGGGCTGGTGCTCACGCGCAGTGTAGAACCCGGCGAGGTACTGCAGCCGGGCGCTGCCGCCATCACGCTCAGCCTCATCAACAGTCTGCGCATCACGGTCTTCATACCCGAAGATCGCTACGGCGAGGTCTTGCTCGGCGCCAACGTGAGCATCAGCGTGGATTCCTTCCCCGATGAAACCTTCGGCGGCACGGTGCTGCGCATCGCCGACCGCGCCGAGTTCACGCCGCGCAACGTCCAGAGCGAAGAAGGCCGCCGCTCAACAGTCTTTGCCGTCGAGATCGCCGTTTCCGATCCCAGCGGCATGCTCAAGCCGGGCATGCCCGCTGACGTGACCTTCTAGCACCCGGAGAGCCAATGCCGGTCATGATCCAAGCCCAGAATCTGCGACGCTCCTTCAGCGGCAAACCCGCCGTGGACGGGCTTTCGCTTTCGATCGAGGCAGGCGAGATCTACGCCCTCGTCGGGCCCGACGGCGCCGGTAAAACTACCACCCTGCGCCTGTTATGCGGCGCGTTGCAACCTGATGATGGTCAGATCCACCTCGCCGGCATCGATCTTCTGCGGCAGACCGAGCACGCCCGTGCCCAGATCGGCTACCTTCCTCAGCGCTTCAGCCTGTACGGTGAGCTCACGGTGTTGGAAAACCTGCGCTTCTTCGCCGAGGTGCGCGGCCTTCCATCCTCAGATTGGGTGCCGCGCTCCGAAGAGATCCTCGAATTCGTCGGTCTTGCCGAGTTCGCCGATCGCCGTGCCGAGGCCCTCTCGGGCGGCATGAGACAGAAGCTGGGCCTGGCGGCCGCTCTGGTTCACCAGCCTAATATCCTCCTGCTCGATGAGCCCACCGGCGGCGTCGACCCCGTCACGCGTCAGAGCTTCTGGCAGCTCCTCATCCGGCTGCTGCGCCAGGGCGTGGCCGTGCTCATCAGCACCCCGTACATGGATGAGGCCTCGCGCTGCAACCGCGTCGGCTTTCTTCAGCACGGCCGCATGCTTGTCGAGGGCACGCCGGCTGAGATCGTCGCCCATCTGCAAGGCCGCGTGCTTGAGCTCGTCGGCCGCCCCCGACGTCTGCTCGAACAGCTTGCCGCCGCCGATCCTCAGGTTGAGAATGCGCATTCCTTCGGCGATCGCTTGCATCTTCGCCTCGCACCCGCCAGCGCCGATGCCGTCATGCAGCGCCTGACCGAAGCCGCGCGGGAGCACGCCGCAACCATCGATCACATTCGACCCGTCCGCCCCGGCCTGGAGGACGTCTTCCTCGACCTGCTGGAGGGCTCGCATGTCGCCTGAGCAACTCCCGATTGTGGCTATTACCATCTGGGATATCTGCAACATCATGTCATGCCGGCGCGGCGGATGTACTCGGACCGCTGCGCTGACTGATGCCGGACCCATCGTAGCTCAACGGCACGTATCCCTGGGCGCACCCTGCGGAGTCAAGGTTCCGTCGCCTCAAGACAAGGTCATGCGAGATGAATGACGTCGTCGTAGCCGCCCGGGACCTCACCAAACGCTTCGGCGATTTCACCGCCGTGGATCACGTCAACTTCAAGGTTCGGCGCGGTGACATACTTGGCTATCTTGGTCCCAACGGCTCGGGCAAGACCACCACTCTGCGCATGCTGCTTGGCATTCTTCTGCCGAATGAAGGTAGCGGCAGGGTGTTGGGGTACGACATCGTGCGCCAGGCGGAGGCCATTCGCACGCGCGTGGGGTACATGTCGCAGAAATTCGCCCTCTACGATGAGCTGACCGCCTGGGAAAACCTGTCCTTCTATGCCGGCGTTTATGGCGTGCAGGATGACCATCGTCT
>DAOVIK010000083.1 GCA_030673735.1 Anaerolineae bacterium | reverse complement strand
TGAATTCCGTGATGATTCGATCCATGCCCGGAAGAGCCGCGCCCATGAAGAGAGCCTCGGTCAGCGAATCCCTGATCTGGAAACCAACATTGGTTGGACCACCAAGCTGGTCCGCAAGCCCTTGAAAGATCCTTGCTGCCTGTAAGTAGGATCCTTCATCGAGGAATTGCTCTCCGGCTTTGATATAGGCATCCACTGCGTCTCTGTTTTCTCCCGCAGTAGCGAGGGCCTCTGCCGTCTGCAATTGATGGACCGGGCTTATCACCGTCCCTCCAGGGACCAGAGTGCGCCGCGGTGGCGTCATCACCTGCATTGTTGGAGTTTGCTCCCGAGCACGATCGATCAGCCCCCTTGCATTGAACAGAATCGCCAAACACGCGCAAGTCAGGATAACTCCCGCAATTATCAAAGTCCAAGTACGCTGTCTTTCAGGCGGATCCTCCAAGGCCAGCTCCTCGGCGGGAGGGATGGCCCACTCTTCGCTTGCGAGTCTAGTACCTGGCTCGTCACCCCAAGTGACCGGATCCTCATCCAGATCGGATATCTCGCCGGTGTCACCAAGGATCTCAACGGGAGGGCATAGCACTCCCATGCGATCTCCTGTTGCAGTCGAGAGGAAAGCCGTTAGCATCCCTTCTACTGAATCGTAGCGTTCTGCCTGAGGCTTTGACATAGCTTTGACCAATACCCTCTCAACCGCTTGGGGCACATCCCGATTGACCTTTCGAGGCATGGGCAATGGCTCATAGATGTGATCGTGAATGATCGAAAAGGGCGTCTCGCCGTCAAATGGAACTTGCCCCACTATGAGCTCATATAGGACGGCCCCAAATGAATAGATATCCGCCCGTTCATCAATGTCCTTATTCCCCTGCGCCTGCTCAGGTGAGATGTAGTGCGGCGTTCCCAGAAGCATTTCCGTCGAAATCGTGGATGAACCCATGCGGGCGAGCCTCGCCAAACCGAAATCCGCCAGAAAGATGGAGCCATCCTCCTCGATCAGGATATTGGAGGGCTTGATGTCCCGGTGGAGCACTCCCTGCTTGTGGGCAAAGATCAATGCTATCCCCACGGCCTCGATGATCCGCATTCCTTCATCCAGATTCAAGTGTCCACGGAAAAGCCGGTCCTTGAGTGTCTCGCCATCGATGAATTTCATCACTAAATATGGCCTGCCTTCGTGCTCGGCGAAGTCGTAAATTGGCACGATGTTTGGATGCTCAAGCCGTGCGACTACTCGCGCCTCGCGTTGAAAGCGCGCCAGGAAACCTTCATCATCCGTATAGGCCGGATTGAGGAACTTCAATGCCACAAAGCGGTCAAGTGCAGCGTGGTAGGCTCTGTAGACAGTAGCCATCCCACCCTGCCCTTCTCGGTCTGCAATTTCGTATGGCCCTACCATTTCACCTGGAACAAAAGCCATTTCGTCCCCATGCAATGATGCGCCAACCAAAGAACGAAAGCGCTCGCATTGACGTTACGTTCTCAAGGTAGGCCCCGAATCGAATATATCCGGATACATATCGTATCCCATCGGAATCAATCACTACTCTTCTACTATTCCCAACCCGGAAGCTTTGCCCCTCTATCGAGCAACACGCTCACCCCCGGCAATTCCTTGCCTTCCAACATCATGAGCGAGGCTCCCCCCCCAGTGGAAACGTGGTCGATCTGATCTGCGACACCCGCAAGCGCGACCGCATCGGCCGAGCTTCCGCCGCCCACGATCGTAGTGCCTTCGCAGGACGCAACCGCACGCGCGATGGCAAATGTTCCGTTGGCGAAGGGCTTGAACTCGTAGACGCCCATTGGCCCGTTCCATACAACTGTGTGCGCTCCCTTGAGAGCAGCAGCAAACATGGCAACTGTCTCCTGGCCGATGTCCAGCGCCAGCCAGCCTTCCGGAACCTCGTTCACCGCGACCATCTTGTGATTCGCGTCCTCGCCAAACGAATCAGCCACCACCAGATCAACCGGTAGCTTGATTTGATCGCCTCCCTTTTCGAGCAGCTCAGCGGCTGTCCTCACAATTTCTGCTTCGGACGCCGAACCGCCCAGGGAGTGTCCCTGGGATTCCAGGAAGGCGTTGGCCATGCCTCCGCCAACCAGCAATGTGTCAGCGCGTTCGAGCAATCTCGTAACGACGGCGATCTTGTCGCTTATCTTAGCTCCACCCAAGATGGCCACAAACGGATGCTCGGGACTCTCAAGCGCATCCCCCAAATAGGCAAGTTCCTTCTCAAGCAGGAAGCCGGCGACTGCCGGAAGGTACTGCGCAACTCCCACATTTGACGCATGCCTTCGATGCGCAGTCCCGAAGGCATCGTTCACAAGCAGCTCTCCGTGCGATGCCAGTTGCGCAGCGAAATCCGAGTTGTTGGCGGTCTCTCCAGGGTGGAAGCGAGTGTTCTCGAGAAGCAACAATTCCCCCGGTGGAAGGGCTCTTGCCCCCTCCAGAGCCTCACGACCGATGCAGTCCTCTGTGAAATGGACACTATGGTCCACCAACTCACCCAGGCGCTCAGATACCGGCCTCAAAGAAAGCGCAGGGTCCTTCTTGCCCTTGGGCCGTCCCAAGTGAGAGCAGAGAATTACCGCCGCGCCGCCGTCGGCGAGGTGGTTCAGCGTTGGGAGGGAAGCTTTGATGCGCGTGTCGGATTGAATCGCGCCTTCATGCAATGGAACATTGAAGTCGACGCGCACCAGCACACGTCGACCTCTGAAGCTGATATCCCGAATGGTCTTCTTCTTGTACATTGCCAGATTCCCGGCAGGCCGTCCGCTTAAAGCGCTTTGCCCATGATCAGTGCAAGGTCTATTGTGCGGACCGAATAAGACCATTCATTGTCATACCATGCAACGATCTTGGCCAGATTGCCCCCCAGCACCATCGTCGAAAGCCCATCGACGATCGACGAGCGAGGATCCCCCTTCAGATCAATCGAAACCAGTGGCTCGTCGCTATAGCCCAGGATCCCTTCCAGTTCTCCTGCCGCGGCCTCCTTGAAGATCGCATTCAGGTCCTCTGCCGTGGTTGGCGTCTCCAGTTCGGCCACGAAATCCACCAATGAAACGGTTGGTGTGGGTACCCGCAGGGCAAACCCGGTGAACTTGCCTTCTAGCTCGGGGATCACCTTGGCAACTGCCTTGGCGGCGCCGGTCGTGGTGGGAATGATGTTCAGAGCGGCAGCCCGCGCGCGGCGCAGATCCCTGTGAGCCAAATCGAGGATCTTCTGATCGTTTGTGTAGGCATGAACTGTGGTCATCATTCCACGCGCGATCCCCAGCTTCTCATGCACGATCTTCGCCACCGGCGCGAGGCAGTTGGTGGTGCAGGATGCGTTGGATACGACATGATGGCTGGCTGGATCATAGAGTTTGTCGTTCACGCCTATCACCACTGTCAGGTCTTCGTTCTTTGCCGGAGCGGTGATGATAACCTTCTCGGCGCCTCCATCTTTAATATGCGCCGATGCGCCGGGCTTATCCTTGGTGCTCTTTGCATCGCGAAAGACGCCGGTTGCTTCAAATACAATCTGAGCCCCTAGATCTTTCCAGGGAAGCTTGCGTGGATCACGCTCTTGGAGCACCCGGAGGCGATCGCCATCGATCACGATGTCATTGCCGGCAATCTCGACGCTTCCCTCATACTTGCCATAGTTGGTGTCATATTTGAATAGATGCGCATTAGTCTTGGTGTCGTATAAATCATTGATCCCCACGACATCGAATTCGCCAGGGTGGTACTGGTACATGACCCTGACCAACTGACGCCCAATGCGCCCGAACCCGTTGATCCCCACCCGGATCGCCATCGTCACACTCCTCTCTATGCACTGTACGTCATGCGGGATTAATTCAGTTTGCCTCGTGGCTCGTCACGTGCGGCCAGTGGCATCTCGAGCGGGCCCGTCTTCTCCTCCAGTAGCGCCACGAGCTTCTCGGCCAGCACGTACGAGTCATGCTGCCCTGGGGGCTCTATTCCGCCAAGATTGGTTTCATAGGTTGGAACCATCACCTTCGGCTGGGCAGAAAGCTCGACCCAAGCCGCGCCCTCCGGGAGGTCGGCTGTAAAATCATTGTTCAGCAACATCATATCGATCAATCCCTCACCGACATGTTCCTCCAGGGAGTGAAGATGCGCCTGGACATCAAAGCCATCGGTTTCGCCGGGCTGCGTCGTCATGTTGCATACATGAACCTTAAATGCTTTGCTGGCTTGAATAGCCTCTGGAACATCTCTCACGAGCAGCGGCGGGATCACGCTCGTGAACAGACTGCCTGGGCCGATGACGATCATGTCAGCGTTCAATATGGCGCTAATGGCCTCGGGATAGGCCGGAGGGGAATCGGGCTCCAAGTTCACTCTAAGAATGCGGCCCGGATATGCAGTGATGCTGCTTTCGCCCTTGATGCGCACGGCCTGCGCATTGAGCTCGGGATTCTTCTCCCCCACAAGCGACACATCCGCCAGCGTGGCAGGAAGCACGCGCCCGCGAATCGCCAGCACCCTTCCCGCCTCGAGAATGCCCTGATCGAAGCTTCCCGTTGCTCCCGCAAGCGCGGCGATGAATAGATTACCGAAGGAGTGCCCCGTGAGGTCATCGCCTTCCGAAAAACGGTATTGGAAGAGCTGCGTTATGAGGTCCTCATCATCGGAAAGTGCGGCGAGGCAATTGCGCAGATCTCCAGGTGGAAGAAGGCCCAGATCACGGCGCAAACGTCCTGAGGAGCCGCCATCATCGGCCACGGTCACAACTGCCGTTAGGTTCCCGGAGTACTCCTTCAAACCGCGCAACAGCGTGGCAAGGCCAGTGCCGCCGCCGATGGCGACGATCTTGGGCCCCCGCTCCAGTCGCCTGTGCTCGGCTACTGTATCGAACATTGGCTTGCCAGCGCGCATGTAAGGCGCCATCAGCGTTCGGTATAGGCGCATCAAGCCGAGAAGGAAAGCTCCGAGGCCGGCACTGCCCAGCACGAGCGCTCGTAGCCAGCGCGGCCAAGCGCTCAACGCCAGCAGAGCCAACCAAGGAGAACCCGGATATCTGCGATAGATGTCCAGCAGCACAACGGCCACACCTAGGCCGATCAGCGCGGTGCCGATGATCATCAAGACCAGCCACCGCTTTACGCCCAGGCCTGGTCTCAGCCATTCTCGCAGCGAGCGCCATCTGCCCGTGGGGCGGCCATTCTTTTGCCGCCGTTCGGAATTTCCACTCACGGCACGACTATACCAAAGGTGAACAGGAGCGTCAACGAAGCCTGAGGGTGATTGGTGTGCTATCCCCACTTGGGTATAATCGTCGCATCTGATCACTCGCTAGCAACGCGTTCGACCTTGCTCATGAAGCCCGGAAAGAGGTCGTGCATGGCTGACCTGGATTTGATGCAAGCACTGCACCGTTCTACGGAAAGCAAGATCGTGCTCCTCGTGATCGACGGGTTGGGCGGATTGCCGCTCGACTCCTCTGGACCGACCGAACTGGAAGCGGCAAAAACCCCCAATCTGGACCGCCTTGCAGTCGAAGGGGCAACCGGTCAGATCGTTCCCATTCTGCCAGGCATCACCCCAGGATCAGGCCCGGCTCACTTGGCGCTTTTCGGATATGAGCCACTGACTTTTAAAATCGGGCGCGGCGTGCTCGAAGCAGCGGGCGTTGGCATGCATGTTTCCGAAGGGGACGTGGCCGCACGGGGGAACTTCTGCACGGTTGATAAGAAGGGAAACATCACCGACCGGCGAGCAGGGCGCATACCCACCGAGGATGCCGCACCAATCGTCAAGCTCCTGGATGAAATCGAGTTGCCGGATGTCTCCATCGAGGTTCGCGCCGTGCGTGAGTATCGCTTCGTGGTGGTCATGCGCGGGAAGAAGCTATATGCCGATCTCGCGGACACCGATCCCCAGAAGACCGGCGTACCTCCGCTGCCCGTCCAAGCTCTCAATCCCGAGGCCGGCCCCACGGCCGAGCTGATCAACACGTGGATCGAACACGCTCGCAAGGCGCTCGCCGGGCGAACTATCGCCAATGCCGTTACATTGCGCGGATTCTCGACCAATCCTTCCCTTCCTCAGTTTCAGGATGTGTATGGCATGCGCGCGGCCTGCATCGCGGTCTACCCGATGTACAAGGGCATTACCGATCTTCTTGGTATGCACATCCTGAGTTTTGCGGGGGAGGATCCCCAGGATGAATTCGCGGCTACTGCCGAGATATGGACCGGCCATGATTTCTTCTTCGTGCACATCAAGAAGCCGGACAGCATGGGAGAGGACGGCAACTTCGAAGGCAAGGTCGCGGCAATCGAGAGTGTCGACGCTGCGCTGCCCCCCCTGCTTGCGTTAGAGCCTGACGTAATCGCTGTGACCGGCGACCACAGCACGCCTTCCCAGATGCGCGTTCATTCCTGGCATCCGGTGCCGGTGCTTCTCTGGGCTCCCGCAACCGTTCGTCCGGATCGCTGCAAGGTCTTCGGTGACCGAGAATGCGCCCAAGGTGGTTTGGGCACCTTCCCCTCTGCTCAGCTCATGCCACTGCTCATGGCGCACGCCGGCAAGCTGGAAAAGTACGGCGCATAGGGCCTCGAGTATTGAGCTGCATCAGGCAGGTACTAGAATCCATCAGCACTGCATGAAGGAGGTCATTGTGGGTAGATCAAAGTTG
>DAOVIK010000084.1 GCA_030673735.1 Anaerolineae bacterium | reverse complement strand
CAAGTTTCGGTGACTAAGCTTCCCTCCAGCTTGGCAAAGGGAATCGTGTCTTCCAGCGAAAAAGGACCGGCTTTCGTACGTCGCAGAGCCGCCAGATGTGCTCCGGTTTCGAGCTCTCCTCCCAGGTCGTGGGCCAGGGATCGAATATACGTTCCAGCAGAGCTCATGACCCCGAGTGTCAGGTCGGGAGGATCATAAGCCACTGCTTCGAGTTCGAAAATCGTGACTTCCCGCGGATCAAGATAGACTTCTTCTCCCTCGCGAGCCATCTCGTAGGCTTTGCGCCCTTTTACCTTGATGGCGCTGAACGGAGGAGGGATCTGCTGGATCTCGCCTGTAAACTTGGGCAGCGCGGCTTCGATTGCCTCCAGCGGAGGCGCAATGCCCGTGTGTTGGGTGATCTCGCCCTCTGTATCGTAGGTTCGTGTGGCAGCGCCAAATCGGACGACGGCTTCATAGCGCTTTGTTGAGGTTGACAAGAATTCACTCAACCTTGTCGCCGCTCCAAGACACAGGACGAGCACACCCGATGCACGTGGATCAAGCGTCCCCGCATGGCCAACCTTGCGCACACGCGTGCCACGCCGAACTGTTTGCACAATATAGTGGGATGAGGGGCCAACCGGCTTGTCCACAACCAGCAATCCAAAATCCTTCATCGTTTCTCCACGTCCGGAGTTCTTTGTATTAGATTCTGTGTTGCAGACAGCACCCGGCGCTCTACCTCCTTTAAATCACCTTGGATCATAGCTCCCGCGGCAGGTTTGTGCCCCCCTCCCCCAAAGCTTCTTGCCACACTTGAGACATCCGATCCTTCCCGGGATCGCCAGCTGACCTTGATCTTCTCTTCCGGTTGCTCGATGAAGATCACAGCCACCTTGGCACCTGCCACTCTCGATAGGAGATTGATCAAGTCGGCATCATCCTTGCCAGAATACCCAGTGCTTTCACGATCCTCAATCGTGAGGCTTGTCCAAACGATTCCTTCAGTAGATTGCAGCTTCGCTAAGCCCTTCTCCCAATACCGCACCTCGACGAGGGGGCGTTCGTCAAGACCTTGAAAGTAGATCTCATGCAGTTTCGCCCCCCGTTCCATGAGATCCACTGCAATCCGCAGTACTTTGGGAGTTACGCTATCAGTACGGAAACCGACGGTATCGGTGACAAGACCTGCCAACAGGTTGGTAGCCACATCCTCACTTACAGGAATCGACAGGTGTGCGAGGAGATCGTAGATTATCTCTGCCGTCGCGGATGCTGAAGGGTGTACTAGATTGGTCGTCGCAAAATGGGTGTTGGTGGGATGATGGTCGATATTGATGTCGGGCTGCCGCGGGAAATCTGGAGGCAAACCTGTCCGCTTCAAGTCACCGCAGTCCACCGCGATCAGGAGATCGAACTCCTCAGGGATTTCCTGCGACACACGCTCCGCTGCGGGAAGAAATCGAAACCTCTCGGGGACATCGTCAAGCAGGAGGGGGACAACCTTTTTTCCGAGCCCCTCTAGACTCAGAGATAGGGCAAGCATAGAGCCTACGGCATCTCCGTCAGGGCGGACGTGCGAGAGAACAACAACAGATGCAGCCTCGTCCAGGAGGGTACGAATTCGGTCGAACTGATTGCTCACTCCGCATCCTCTGATTGGCCGTCTTCATCTCGCAACATCTGGAGCAACTCGTCGATCCTGGCCCCGCGATCGGGGGATTGATCCCAGCGAAATCGCAACTGAGGGAAGCTCCGGAGTTCTATCCTGGATGCCAGTTGACTTCTCAGAAAGCCCTGCGCACCCTCAAATGCACGCAGGATTTCCTCCCTTTCTTCATCACCTGTCATCACCGTGATATAGATTGTGGCGAATGCCAGCTCGCGATCGACTTCTACATCCGTTACCGTCACATTCCCAAGGCGAGGATCATCGACATCGCGCTGCAACAATCCAGCTATCTCGATGCCGATCCGCTTTGCCAGCTTTCGCGCGCGAGTCTCACTGGGCATGCCAGAACCTCACTCCACCTCAACGGTTTCTTCGGCGAAGCATTCTAGAATATCGCCGGCCTCAAATTCGGTGAAGCCTTTTGTCCCAATACCACACTCAAAGCCTTCACGGATTTCCTTCACGGCGTCCTTTTCTTGCCGCAGTGAGGTGATGCTTCCCTCAAAGATGACCTCGCTGTCGCGCACAACGTGAAGGGCTGCATTGCGGAGCATAAGCCCTTCAAGAACTCGGCAGCCGGCGATATTGCCGATCTTGGGAATGCGGAAGGTAGCGCGAACCTCGGCGCGTCCCAGAAGCACCGTTCGCTTTTCAGGCGTGAGCATGCCTTTCAGCGCCTTCTCGATATCCTCCGTGAGATGATAGATTACGTCGTATAGCCGGATGTCGATCTTTTCCTTCTCGGCCATTTTCTGTGCGGCTTGATCGACGCCAACATTGAAGCCAAGAACGATCGCTTGGGAAGCTGTCGCCAACATGATGTCGTTCTCAGTGATCGTACCGGTGGTAGTATGGAGCACGTTGATCTTGATGTCCCCGATGCTCAGTTCATCCAACGAGGTCATGATCGGTTCCAGCGCCCCCTGCACATCCGCTTTGATCACCAAACGCAACTCTTGAGTCTCCCCAGCCTTGAAGGCTTCAAAGACCTCCTCCAAGCCTAGGGGTTTTCTGGTTTCAATCTTCTCGGCTGCGTCAAGGCTCCGCTTTTGTGCGATTGCACGCGCTTCGCGCTCCGATGGCACATTTATGAATAGCTCTCCCGCAGTGGGCACATCAGATAGACCGAGTACAGATACGGGCGTCGATGGAGTTGCGTCCTCAATCGCGTTGCCCTGGAAATCAAACATCGCGCGCACGCGTCCACTGGTGATCCCTGCCAAAACCACATCACCGACGTGCAGGGTTCCGTTCTGCAGTAAAAGCGTCGACACCACGCCTCTCAATTTGTCGATCTCGCCCTCGATCACCGTTCCCAGAATACGGCCATCCGGATTGGCTTTTATCTCCAATGTGTCAGCCACGAGCAAGACAGCTTCAAGGAGATCTTCCAGGCCAACCTGGTTCTTGGCCGAGACCGGAACAACCATCGTATCGCCATCCCATTCATCCGGAACCAAGCCAATGTCCGCCAGTTGCTTCTTGACCCGATCCGGGTTGGCATTGGGGCGGTCGATCTTGTTGAGGGCCACGATTATGGGAACACCAGCCGCGCGCGCATGGGCGAACGCTTCGTGCGTCTGTGGCATCACGCCATCATCGGCGGCGACCACCAATACGGCGATGTCGGCTCCTTGTGCGCCCCTGGCGCGCATGGCCGTGAATGCGGCATGGCCCGGTGTATCGAGGAATGTGATCAGACGTTTGTTGTGCTGCACCTGGTAGGCGCCGATTTGCTGAGTGATGCCGCCGGCTTCGCCTTCCGCAACGTCTGTCTTGCGAACGGCATCCAGAAGCGTCGTCTTTCCATGATCGACATGCCCCAGAATGGTCACTACAGGAGGGCGATCGATAAGTGCAGCAGGATCTTCAGCATCGATCATGCGCCGCCAAATTGGAGTTGCAGCCCTCTCTTCTGCGCCTTCGATCTCAGGAGGCAGCATGGGGCGAGCCTCAAACCCTAGCTCTCCCACTACGATGGCCGCGGTGTCAAAATCGATCAATTGATTGATATTGGCCATCACGCCGTTGGCCATCAACTGCTTGATTACATCGATCGGGCTGGTCTCGATGCGCTCTGCCAGATCGCGTACAGTCACGCTTTCGGGTATCTCGATAACCTTCTGACCGTTCTCGCTCATGACCCACCTCCGGCCACATGCACACCACGCTTCTGGGCGGCTGGTTTGATAGACTTGGATGGGATCCCAGCGGGCAAGGCCTGCACCCTTATTCCGCGTTGGCGAACCGGTGGTTCTTACTCTGCAGGTTCCGCCTTCAGTTCGTCCATGAATGCGTCCAGCAGTTCACGATCAGCCAACGTCAATTCGGTGCGTAATGCCTTTGCCAGCGAGCCACGTAGACCCACTTCCCAGCATGATCGCTGATCATGCAGATAGGCCCCGCGGCCGGGAGCTTTTCCAGTTGGATCAATGCGTGCGCCATCTGTTGTGCGCACGATTCGTATCAATGATCGCTTGGACAATACCTGCCGACAACCAACGCAAGTTCTATGCGGTACATGTCGGCGACGGCCCTTCTTCTGCTTTTGGTCCACGTGCTTACTTCCGTCACCGGCGAAATCCATGACCTATCCCTTGAGCTCCTCCCATTCGTCCTCTTGGTCACGCTTTCTCCGGCGCTTGACAACCATCTCACCTAGTTCCGGATCGTACTCCACAACCCGGCTACGGGCTCGGGTCTTCTTGGCTTCCTTATCGAGAATCTCGAGGCGCTCCTCTTCCGATTTTTCGGCCCCTTCCTCGACGAAGAGATCAGCTGCCTTCTCAATGATCGCTTCCTCCTCGATTTCAGCAGGTACAACCTCTTCTTCCACCTCGGCTTCGACTTCGGCCTCAACTTCAGCGACGGGAAGCTCTTCAACCAACTCTGCCTCAGGCTCGACACCTTCGGCTGCTTCCGCTTCCTCCGGTGCTGCTTCTTCGATGGCTTCGACTTCGACCTCAGCATCGATCTCTTCCGGCACTTCCTCTTCAATCGGTTCCTCGATCGGTTCAGGATACTCAAAACTCACGAGCGTCTCGCGAGCTTCGCGCAAAGACTTGGGGC
Source organism: Anaerolineae bacterium (assembly GCA_030673735.1). GTDB lineage: Bacteria > Chloroflexota > Anaerolineae > Anaerolineales > E44-bin32 > W1033. The sequence continues at coordinate 1,941 of DAOVIK010000084.1, read as the reverse complement.
CGAATCCCTGCAGGGCTAGAATCTTATCTTCGTCGACTCCGAGCTGCTCAAGGACCTTCCCCGCCGTCTCGTACCCCGCCTCATTTAACAGATTGAAAACACGTGTCTTAAGGCCAATATCCTCCAGAGGCGTTTGGTATGCCATAACTGGAATCGTCTCTCGGATTTCCTCCAGCTTGGCCATGCGCTCCTTGCGCTCAGCCAGACGGCGGCCACGTATTTCTTCCTGCACGCGTCCAACGAAACCACCCAAAACCTGATACTCTTCCGGCATGACAGGACGACCCTCTGCCTTTTTGGCCAGGATGGTTTCGACTTGAGGTAGAACTTCTGCTTCCTGAGCAGCTTGATCGGTGAACTCCTCGTTGGTCTGCAATCGATGCAGCGACTCGCTAGCCGCCTCGGTCAGACTCTTGATATCGATGCGCCAACCAGTGAGTCGAGCACCAAGGCGCGCATTCACGCCTGCACGTCCGATGGCCAGGCTGAGCTGATCCTCAGGCACTACCACCGATGCCGTTTTGCCGCGGTCGAGTTCCTCGTCCAAGAAGACCCCAGATACCCTCGCCGGGCTCAAGGCCTTTGCAATGAAAGTCGCGGGATCGGAGTTCCACTCGATCACATCGATCTTCTCATCGTTCAGATCGCGCACGATCGATTGGATGCGCACGCCGCGCATTCCCACACAAGCGCCTACCGGATCGATGCCGTCGCGCATAGCCGCAACGGCTACCTTGGAGCGCTTTCCCGCTTCGCGTGCGATGGCCTTGATCTCCACCAGGCCTTGATTGATCTCCGGAACTTCCATTTCAAGTAGACGGCGCAGCATGTTGGGGTGTGTGCGTGAGACTACAATCACCGGTCCGCGCGATGACTTGCGGACCTCAAGCACGTATACCCGGATGCGGTCGCGAACATGGAATTGTTCACGTGGGATCTGCTGGTTACGAGGCAGGATGGCTTCGGCGCGACCCAAACCAACTGTCACTGCCTGGGGCGTGATCGAGTGCACAGTACCGTGCACCATGTCGCCCTCACGCTCAACGAACTCCTCATATTGGGCGTCGCGTTCGGCCTCGCGCAGCCGCTGCAGGATCACTTGCTTGGCCGTTTGCGCTGCTACGCGCCCAAAATCGGGCGGTGTATCTTCAACGACGGCCATGTCGCCAAGTTCCGCCTCGGAGTTGAGCTTATGCGCTTCCTCCAGCAAAGTTTCCGTCTGCGGATTCTGCACCGAATCAACGACTTCTTTTTCCGCAAGGATCTGCACATCGCCAGTCTCAAGATCGATCTTGGATTCCACTATCTGCGTTCCAGGCGCGTTGACAGAGCGGCGATAAGCAGAGACCAACGCCGCCTCCAGCGCCTCCATGACGGTTTCGCTTGTCAGCCCAAACCGCTCGGTGATCTCATTGAACGCAAGTGTAAGCTCTGATTTCATCGTACTCACAATCCTCGCCAGGGCATCATCTTTCTCGGTCTGCACGTCCCGAATGGCGGCATATACACAGAAAAAGTGGGTGAAGCCCACTTTTCCGAACAATCATTAGCGATCGGAACCCTGGCCCTGCAATTCTAGCACATAGCCATTAGCGATGCAAGACCGCGGCAGTTCCACACCCCGCAGCCGCCGAGTTGGCAGACCCGGAGCCCAACTTCGTTGTGATGCGCTCTGACCTCTTGAATGCTCGATGTTACCAGCATTCGATTGACGATCCCAAACGGAGCCCTTATGATAACGCCAATTGCACCCCTCATGCTAGAGGTGAACCATGGAAGTGGGAATGGTGCGTCGCATCGATATCGACGACGAGATGCAGCAATCGTATCTCGATTACGCCATGAGCGTGATTATCGGGAGAGCGCTGCCGGACGTCAGGGACGGTTTGAAACCGGTCCACCGGCGGGTCCTGTTTGCCATGCGCGAATTAAAAAATGAAT
>DAOVIK010000161.1 GCA_030673735.1 Anaerolineae bacterium | reverse complement strand
CTCCCCGAAGAAGTTCCTTGCAGCCGGCCGGCTGAGGAGCCAGAAGAGGCCCAGAAGCGTCAGCAGCGTGATCGCTAGCGCCGGTGGCCAGGTGATGTCCAAATAGTGACTGCGGGCGATGAAGAGCCGGTCGGCCCAATACCAGACCGCGAACGCCAGTGCGCCCCAACAGGCGAGTGCCCGCGCCCAAGAATGCCCGCGGAATAGTCCATATACGATTGCTAAACCCATTGCTCCCCACACCGCGCCGGTAAGCGACAAGTACCACCGGGGGACGCTTAGCGGAATGTCGGGCAGATCAAATCCGAGGACCAGACGTGCAATATGCCAGCCTGAGAAGATTAACACTCCAAGGCTAAGCCAAGTTACGTAGAGCGGTCTCTTGCTAGATCTCAAGGGTGATCTTTCCCATCTGCTCGCCTGCTTCAAGCCGCTCCTGGGCTGCCCGGGCTTCTCGCAGTGGAAAATGGCGATCGAGAACGGCTTTCAGACGCCCCTCGAACACCAATCCCATAACTTTGGCGAAATCTGCTCGTGTGCCCATCGTGGTTCCGATGATCGAGAGATGCTTGCCGAAGATATAGCGATTATCGATCTCGAACTTGGCTCCTCCAGTATTGCCCACGGTCAGGATGCGTCCGCCTTTGTTCGCCGCGCGCAAGCTGTGCGGCATCGATCCTGCGCCGACGTTATCGACCACAACGTCCACACCCTTGCGCTCCGACGCTTTGAATACGGCCTTGGACCAGTTCTCTTCCTTGGAGCGGTCGATGAGCACGTCGGCGCCAAGGCTTTCTGCAAGCGAGAGCTTGTCGGCGCTTGATCCCACGACGTAGACCTTGGCCCCCTTAAGCTTGGCGATCTGGATGCTAGCTGTGTTAACGCCGCCCGATGCTCCCACCACAAGGACGGATTCACCGGCCTGAAGATTGCCTCGGGTGATCAACGAATGCCAGGCGGTCTGGAATACCAGTCCCGCAGCGGCAGCTTCTGCGAAGCTGAACTCGTTCGGGAGGGGGAGCAGGTTGGTAGCAGGAACGACGCTGTTCTCGGCATACGTGCCGCGCATTGTCTCGCCAAGCAAGTGGAATTCCCGGCAGAGGTTGTCTTTCTCAGCTTGGCAGTGGCTGCATTCACCACAACTGAGCACCGAATTGATGACCACGCGATCACCGACGGCGAAGCCATTCACTCCCTCACCGAGAGCCGAAATCTCGCCGGCTCCATCGGCGCCAGGGATGTGGGGGTATTCCAGCTTGATTCCCGGCCATCCCTCTCGAACCCAAAGATCGAGGCGGTTCAGCGCCGCGGCGTGCAAGCGGACTTGGACCTCGCCTAGGCGGGGTTCGGGTGTCTCGAAATCTCCGTATTCGAGTACCTCGGGACCGCCATGATTGTGGAATAAGATGGCCTTCATTGCTCCTCCGACTGCGAGGTTTGGATCCCCCGCTAGTGGCTGCGGCTATTGGGATCGGGCGACAGCTCAAGAAGCGCACTTGAGAGACCCGGGATGATTATAGCTTGTCACCGGAGATATGCAGTAGGCGACTGGTCCATCTGGAAAGGATAGGGGCAAAGCACACATCTCTAGCTCGCGAGCAGCTCGAGTACAACAAGCTGTTCGCTTGAAGGGGAGGCCGGGTATCGGATTAATCGGGCGGCAAGATGAGGATTTCAACCATGTTGGATCTCAGGCCGATGTTGCCACGGTGGTCCACCAAGAGGGTTCCATCGGTTGCTTCTACCGAGCAAAGGTATTGTCCGGGATCGAGGGTCAGCTGGATATCGCCTTCGGTTGCTCGGTCCCGCATGGGGATTTCCATATGCATAACTGGTTCCCAGATCGCTTCCGTTCTCGGATCGAAAGAAGCCGAGGATGTTATCAGCAGGGTGTCGATGAACAGCGCCATGTAGCCTTCACGCGTTTCAGGATAGGGCCGAATGATGTGCAGCTCGGCGATATCGGATCTCGGCCGGAAGGGACCGGTGCGCTCCCATGTCCACTCATTGAGCGGCACAGAGCCGGCCTGTGAGAAGTGATAGGCTTCCGTATCTATCTCCATGTAACCCGGATAATCATCCACCACGCGCCGCAGGGATCTGACCCACACATATAGTGGTCTCTGGTTGGGAATCTCGACTTGAATGGAGGCCGTCTCGCTTCCTTGATGGTCGGAGAGGAAGCCCCTGCCGTCGAACCCGGTCACGTAGCGGTCGATGGCCGACCAGCCGTGTCCTTGCAAGTCTTCAGCGTGTATCCAGGTCAGATCATCTCTGACGGTGCTGCACTCCAGGGCAAGATCCGCTGCGGTTGCCCCATGCAGGTTCCAGGTCAGTTCCAGCGGTATGTCGGCAGTGACTGTGGAGATCCTCGGGGTCAGGAAGAGCGTGCCGCTGCGGCACTGTGGTGAGTGAAGGGATTCCTCGGGAATCGTGTATCGATCGAAGAACGTTCCCGAATGCAAGACCGTATTTGGATAGCAGTCCAGGAATGTCGCCAGCATGTCATCGCGCTCCTCGCGCGCGTATGATGAGCGATGATCCCATATGAGCTCGCCGCGCACGATTTCCGGCGGCTGGCTCGAGATCACCGGCAGAAGATCGGCCAGTGGAAGGGCTTGCAGAGGGGAGAGGTCGTCTGCCGAGGAGGCCTTGGAGCGCAAGGCGAACCAGATCATCTGCTCGGCTTCCTGCTGGATCGGATCGTCACCCTTCGGAACATACGGCATCAAAGTGATGGCATCCGGAGCAGAGACTTCGCGAACGATATCATACAACGCACGCCTGATGCGGCGGTCGTCTGGATCATGGGCTTCGTTGAAGTAGATATACAGGTTGAGGACACCAATGAATCCCAGACCGAGGGCGGCAAAGGAGATGATCGCCGGCCTCAGCGTGGATCCGAGAGTCCGCAGGATGGCACTCAAAGCGGCCATCATGCCCAGAGCCATGATCAAGTACGCGGCTGGTAATGCAGGATAGAGGACGCGCCCCATGGGAGAATGCGTCAGGATTGGCACCGGCAAGAAGAAAAGCGCAAAGAGGAGCACCCAGAGAAGTCTTCCCCGGCGCCAGCATATCAGCAGCAGCACAAGGCCGGCAAGCAGCCAAGGAAGCAGGAGGCTGTTGAAGAGTGGGCCGTCCCGGTTGTAGAGGAAATCTGTCCAAGTATGGGTGAAGATCGAATGAAGCAGGTCTCCGACATTGGATAGGAAGGTCTCGAGTACGCTAGTTCCCCATCCTTTTGAAGCCAAGTCGTAGTACGGCATGCGACCGCCAAGGTATGCAACCGCGATTGGCAACCCAGCGAGCATGGGAATCGTGAAGGCGGTCATACGTCGCACGCTTTCGCCAAGGGGGGCTTTGGTGCGCACGAGCTCATAGATCGCCAGGATCAAAGCCAGCGGGATGAGAGGCGCAACCGTGTCGTATGTGAGCATGCCTATGGCGGCGGCGATTCCTGCGAACAAATAGGTGCTCTTGGTGCCCGTACGCGAGGCGCGCGCGAGCAGCGCCAAACATAAGACAGGCCACAGCTTGACGTGGCTTTCCACGTTCGCTATGCGGCTAGCGCTGACGTCAAAGATCGAGGTCGCCAGGAGCATGGTCGCCAGCCAAGCGACGGGCGGATTGGTGAGCTCACGGGCAAGCCAGTAGAAGGCCAGACTCCCCAGAACGCTGTAGAAAGCTATCGCGATACGAGCGCTGAGCAGGCTGGGGCCCAAGATGCGGTGGAAGGGCGCCTGCATGTAGAAACTCACGGGAACAGAAGAAAGATGATAGGCAGTGCTGTGGGGAAATTCCCCATCGATCATGGCGGCCACAACTTCGACGGTCCACTTGCTCTCATCTCCCTCGATACCATAAGGAATCTCTTGCAGCGCGCCGAAGCGTGCCCATATGGTTATGGCAATAGGGATGAGGAGCAGCAGAATCTCAAACCGAACGGGCCAGCGTTCGGTGAGGAGGTCGCCTTTCAGATGTGTGCGGTATCCGAGGATCCAGATGGCGAAGAAGAGCGCAGCCATGACGTACAGAAGAAAACGCAAGTCGCTGTAGATCCCGAGGTTTGCCAACTGACCTAAGGCAGCAAGACCCAACGCTGCTAGGAGCAAGCTGATATGGGCAAACTGAGGATTTCGCCGGATGTGGGCCGCAATTAGCAAACCAAGGCTGGCCAATCCGAGGGCGCCCGCAACAACCCACGCCCAATTTGGCCCAAAGCTCAGCTGGAAGTTGCGCACATAGGAGAGGGCGAACCAAGGGCGCCCGGGTTGACCGGCTTCGGTTGCATGGCGTGTGAACGCCCGCGGCGAGAGCTGCCAGATTAATAGAACGATAAGAAAGGTAAGGAGGACGTATGCTAGATAACGCCAATTGCTGCGAAGCCAGGAGGGAGCGTGCGTGCGAATGGATTCCCAGGATAGCTTGGGGAATGGTTCCGGGGCAGGTGCTTCGTCAACCTCCTCAGCCTGAGCAGCGGGAGGAGATTCGTCAGTGGGCTGCCAAAGGCGCCTGTACAGGAGCAGCCAGGCCAGGCTGATCGTACCGGTGGCGATGAGGATCCAAGTGGGAATTTGCGGCATCATCGATGAGCTACTCCCAGGCCCAGGGATCGATGCTTCGAAGTTTTGGTCGTGATGATCAGGATGGTGCTACTTCAATCCCAACTCAAGCCGCGAGATAACCATGCGCTGAATCTCGCTCGTGCCTTCGTAGATTTCAGTTATCTTGGCATCCCGGAAGTAGCGTTCTACAGGCAATTCCTTTGAATAGCCCATGCCTGCGTGTATCTGAACGGCAGCATGGGCACAGAACATTGCTGTCTCTGAGGCGAAGAGCTTTGCAATCGAAGCCTCAAGTGTGAATCGCTTGCCGCT
>DAOVIK010000187.1 GCA_030673735.1 Anaerolineae bacterium | reverse complement strand
GCGCCGCTTGAGCGAATTCGCCCTGGGCCAAGAGTGCGTTCGCTTCTCTGAGGCGTCTCATGGCTCGCCTGGCGGCAGGGCGAGGAGGACGAGCCGCGCGCCGAAGGAAGCGGCGCACTGGACGACGAAACGGGCGTCTGCGGAATGGTGGCATGGCTAGCTCCTATTCACTGTGTTCCGGATCCGGATCCGTTTCAATTGCCGCTTCCTCTTCGGCAGCGGGGAGAACGCTGCGGGCAAAGACGAGGTAGCCGGTATGGGCGACCATGCGGTCGACAGGTCGTAAGCGCTCAGGGATCGTCTTGTAGTAGCGAAGTGAAAGCTCACACACGTCAACCAGCGCGAAAGCATGTTGCTCTAGCTCGGCAAGCAGTTGACTGACTTGATTTGTGGTCGGCAATATCGCACCGAAGCTCGCACCGCTGCGAAGCGCAGATTGAACCTGCGACAGGTAAAGGTGCGCCTTGGGAAGATCGAGGAAGAGCGCCTCGGCAGCTTCTTCCTCAAATCCATCGATGACGTCATGGTTTCGGAAGACCACCCTGTCCTCCAAGGCAATCCGTGTGAGATTCTCACGAGCCAGGGAGATCATGTCCTCCCGGCGATCATACGATATCACCTTCCCCGTAGGACCAACTGCCCAGGCAAAAGCGGTCGTCATCGCACCCGACCCAGTTCCCGCTTCGATCACCGTCTTTCCCGGGCCCACAGAAAGCCGCAGAAGGATGTAACCGATATCCTTCGGGAAGACGATCTGCGAGCGGCGCCGTATGCGCAGCAGAAGATCGTGCAAGGTAGGCTCCAAGACCAAGAAGCGCGCATCCAAATGAGTTTTGACTTGGGAGCCCCAAGGTATCGCTATGAGATCGTCATGGTGGATGGAGCCGCGGTGTGTTTGCAGCTCTTTTCCAGGCTGCAGGTGTTGGATGAAGGGCCTGCCCTTCTCGGGAACGAGCATAGCTAAGTCCCCGGCGCGGATAAGACTCACAGCTTCCTCCCGAACTTGCAGAGAATTCTAATCTTCACTTCCGAGCCTCGCAAACTGGAATCACGCACGGAGCTTCTTTGCCACGATCCGATAGACCACCGCCCGCTGCAGTTCGACCTGCTCAAGTTGCGCCGAGAAGCCTGCCTTTTCTAAGAAGCCTTCCCAGCCACTTCCGAAGTCCGCAGACTGACCGGTCACCTTATACAGCCAGGAGGCAAATCGATCCGGCAGGGAGCTTCCGGATATGTGGGCCGTTGGCACGACCACGATCGATCCATCCGGTTCCAGTACGCGCCGGAGGGATGATAGTGCTTGCGGCGTGACGATGAACTCGCTGGGGAACGTGGCGTAGATGGCGCGGAACGTGCCGGAGGCGAACGGCAGCGCTTGCGCCTGTGCACGAACAAGGTTGACAGGAAAGCCAGCGCGTCTCAAGCGGCGTGCTGCGATGCGTGTCATTTGGCGTGAGGCATCGAGGCCGATGTCGAGATGGCCTTGAAGCGCGCGCTGTTTGAGCAGATGCCCCGGACCGTGTCCGATTTCGAGCACGCGTCCTTCGCTGGGGAGTGAGTCAAGGGCCACACGTTGCCAGGCGCCCCACTGCCCCATGGATGTGCTCGCAGCCACCAGATCGTAAGCCCAGGCGAAGGTAGTGTAGAGGTGATGGAAGAAGAAGCGAAGGAAAGAAGATAGCAGGTTCATGATCTCATGCAACCAAACCCGGGGTCATCGTGCGGTGCATGGGCAGATTGCGCATAGCCACATTGGCTGGGCAGAGTATGGTGGGAGGCAATGATAAGCTGACAGAACTTGGCGAAGGGATTTGGCGAGGCGTGGCTGAGATCGGCGGTTGCGATGGGAATGCCGCATCGGGGAAAAAGCGTCTGCAAGAGGGAGCGGGGATCATGGCTGGAAGATGTCGAGGCGGGCGGGGAGGATTCGGTAAGTGACCTCGGTGAGATCCTCGGCTCGCAATTCTCCATCGGTTTGAATCGGGGTGACCGGGGAGCAGCGAATGGTCAGTTGGGTTGTGTGGAACTGGTGCACGGCTGGATCATTGACATAGTCGCCACTGATGGCGCGCGGCAGAAGGGCCAGCATGCGGAGGCGCGTGGGCGCGTATCCGTGCACGAACGTCAGCCGGCCATCCGCCGGATCGGCGGCGGGCGCCATGCGAAACAGGCCTCCCGTTATCGGGCAATTGCCAACAGACACCAGGCTGACAGGGCCTTCGTATTCTCCATCGTCCCACGCGATGCGCATCGTCCACATGGGCTTGCTCATGATCGCTCGTAACGCGGCGACCAGGTAGCGAATCACACCGCGCAAGGCGGTCATGCGGATGTTGTAGATCGAGACAACAGGTTCGAGTCCCACGGCTGAGTTGTTGGCGAAAACCCAGTCGTTGGCCGCTCCCAAATCAATGCGTCGCGTGTTCCCACCGGCAATGGACTGCGCGGCTACCTCCAGATCCAGCGGCAGGCCCAGGTTGACTACAAGATCGTTGGCCGTTCCTAAGGGGAGAATGCCAATCGGCCCGAGCACGCCTTCGGGCTTTGCGCGATGAAGCCCGTTGATGACTTCGCCGATCGTGCCATCCCCTCCGGCTACGATGACGGGTGTGTAGCCCTCTTGCGCAGCCTTCTCGGCAACATCGGTGGCATGATTTGGAGCGTTGCTCTCCACGAGCTCATAGTCGATTCCGGCATTCCTCAACGCGGTCTCAACTTCGGGTTTGCGGCGTTGGGCTTCCCAACGTGCAGAATAGGGATTGAGAATGACCATTGCGGGCATGGTCTCACCTCACGTCAGCAGCGGCAGGAGTAGGGTAGCAAGTCCGAGGAAAATGGCGAATCCAACACTGTCCGTGACGGCAGTAACCAAGACTGCGGATGCAAGCGCGGGATCTTGGCGCAATGCTTTCAGGATGATGGGGATCATCGTGCCGACGATCACAGCAACCAGCATGTTGGCAAAAAGAGCAAGAGCGAGGATCAATCCCAACCAGGGATTTCCCCGCCACAAATAGACACCGAAACCAACGACAATTCCCACACTCACGCCTTGGATGATGCCGGTGAGAACCTCTTTGGCGATCGTGCGCCAGATGTCCTTGAGGGCGATCTCCCCCAAAGCGATTGCGCGCACGGAAAGCGCCAAGCTCTGCGTCGCGGCGTTGCCTCCCATCCCGGCTACGACGCCTTGGAAGACCGCCAGCACCGCGACTTGCTCGAAGATGCCCTCGAAGTTGGAGATCACCCAGGCAGCAAACATCGCTGTGAGCGTGTTCAAGAAAAGCCACGGCAACCGCCGGCGCACAGAAAGCGAAACAGGGCTGTCGATGCTGAGATCCGCGTCGGAAAGGTGCGCCAGACGGTAGATGTCTTCCGTGGCTTCTTCTTCAAGCACATCGACCACGTCGTCCACCGTGATCACGCCCAGCAGTCTTCCGTCGTCGTCCACTACGGGCAGTGAAGAGAGGTCGTAGTGTGCCATCATGCGCGCCACGTCCTCCTGGTCGATGCCAGTTGTGGCGTACTTGACCTCCGGATCCATGATCTTGGTGATGCTTGTCTTTGGATCGGCGATCACAAGATCGCGCAAGCCCACAACGCCAACGAGGGAATCGGCGTCGTCAATAACGTAGAGATAATACGGCCCATCTTCTTCAAGTTCGGCGTGTCTCAGCTTGTCGATTGCCTCGGCGGCAGTCTCTTCGGGGCGCAGCGTGACCAGCCACGTGGTCATCAGGCCGCCCGCGGTTTCATCGGGGTGGCCAAGCAACGGGATGACTTCCTCGGCGTCGTCCATTTCCGCAAGAGCCAGAGCAGCAGTCTCGGGGGGCAGATCTCCGAGCACGTCGGCTGCTTCGTCGGGTTCCATCTCATCCAGAACGTCGGCCAAGCGCTCGGTGCTCATATACTGGGCGACGTCAGCCGCCTCTTCGTCTTCAAGCTCCTCAAGAAGATCGGCTGTTGCGGGGATGTCCAGACGCGGCAGGATCGTCGACTGCGCATCTCCGTCCAGTTCTTCGAACGCATCTGCGCGGTCGGCTGGATGCAGGCGCGTGAGCGCAGCGATGGCGTCACCTATTCGCCCTGCCTTGAGGGCGGTGCGGATCTCCTCCAAGGTGGATTCGATCAGCTGCTCTTCCATGAAAGGTTGCGGTTCAGCCAATTTGCCGTACCTCGATGCTTTCTATCGGGATCGCTGAGTCTCAGTTCAAATGGATGATGGCGGGAGAGCCGCAGCATTGTGGGGGCGAAATCAATCCCACGGTGCTGGTCGTCATCCCGGCACCTCGTTCGCATAGAGGGTTCGGTTATCTCCGGCTGTCTATTGAGGAAGCCCACCCGGGAAACGGATTCTAGCACCTAGGCTGAGGGGAGTCAAAGAAGACGGCACACACGCCTTCCGGCCTGGGTGGACCGATCAAAACAATACGGACCCTAGACTCAAAGTACGAGCCCAGGGATTCGCGTGAG
>DAOVIK010000393.1 GCA_030673735.1 Anaerolineae bacterium | reverse complement strand
TTCGCTCGCTCAGGATGACATACAGGTAGAGGGCTGTATCGATCGGGACGGACCATAGGGCATCGATGGGCGGATCAACGCCGGGATGTGGCGCGGCTCGACGGCGGTGCACCGACGGCAGCGCCTGTTCCAAGAGATAAACATGATTATCCAAGGTGCACAAAAAGGGGCCGTCCATTTGGGACAGCCCTATTTAGCTACATCCGATTAATCTCAAGCTGGAACCGCTGGCAGCACCACGGTGACAACCGTACCATCTCCCACCTTCGACTGCACCCATATGCGTCCGTTATGGCTGTCCACAATCGATTTGACGATCGAGAGTCCCAATCCTGTACCGGCCTCCCCCTCGGGCACATTGCTCCCGCGGAAGAACTTGTCGAAGAGCATCGGTTGATCGCTGGGCGGGATTCCTATGCCCGAATCGCGGATGCGCAGGATGACCTGATCGTCCTCGGCCATGCAATTGATGCTGACCGTGCCTCCTGGCGGAGTGTACTTGATCGCATTATCAAGCAGGTTGCCAATCATTTGGCGCAGGCGCATCGGGTCCCCTTTAATGGTGGGTACGTTATCGTTCAGCTTCTCCACCACTTTGACGTCGCGCGACTCGGCAAATCCTCTCATGCTATCCATCGCGTACTTGGCCAAAACGGGAACCTGCGTTGGCTCCATCGACTCGTCCAAGCCAGCCTCGATCCGCCCCAAATCTAGCAGATCGGCGATCAAATTGGTGATCTGATCAACGCTGAGATGCACACGGCGGACGAATTCCAATTGCTGCTCGTTCAATTCGCCGGCCCGCTCGATGAGTTCAACATAGCCCAGGATAGCAGTGAGTGGGGAACGCAGATCGTGGGAAACGGTGGTTACGAACTCAGACTTGATGCGGTCGATTTCTTTGAGATGACTGATATCATGCAACACGATTGCTTGGCCGATCCCTTCGATCTGCGCCCTCTGGGCATTGTAGACCTTGCCATTCCTGAACTCGACCTCCTCCCAACGATGAGTTTCGCTTGTAGCCTGCAAGAGGGCTAAGATCATGGGATCTTCAATGATCTCCAATACTGGGCGCCCAATCACGTCCTCATCAATGTCGAAGATCTCACAGGCAGCCGTGTTGATCAATTGCACGCGCTGCTTGTCATCGACTACTACGACACCGTTCTTCGTCTTGGCAAGTATCGTTTCCAGCTTGCGGCGCTGGGCTTCAGAGTGCTCATATAGGCGGGCACTCTCTATCGCGATTACCGCATAATCCGCCATGGCGTTCATCACTTGAACATGCTCTTGTGTCAACGCATGGCCTGCCTCCCGGTTATCCACTCCCAGTACCCCAACAGTCTTGCCACGCAGCTTCAGCGGAACATAGATCAGCGCATGCACGAGGTAGGCGGTCTTGATCTTCTGAGGTGAGGATTCACCCAGAACGACATCCTCACCGTTCTTGATAACCTGCCCAGCAAGAGAATCCTTCGATTTGATGCGGAAAGACTGGGCGAACTCCTGGTCGAAGTTCTTCGAAGCGCGCATGAACAGCTCACCACTCTCTTCATCAAGCAATAGCAGGCTGCCCTCCTCAGCATTCGTGAGGCTAACTGCCGCATCAACGATCATGGTCAACATCGCGTCGAGATCCAAACCAGCGCTTACGCTGCGGCCGATTTTGGCCACTGCTTCAAGTTCTTGAACTCGCCGCTTCAAATCTTCCGCATTGGCCTTTGCCTGTGCGCGGGCTTCAAGCCATTCTATTCTTCGGCGCCCATCTTCCAGGGCAAGGCGCACCGCCTCAAGCATCACCTTGGGTTCAAAAGGCTTTATCAGATAGTTCACAGCCCCGGCACGCAGGGCATCCGCAGCCACTTCCTCCGAGCCCTCACCCGTGATCAAGATAACCGGCACCAAAGGCATTTCCTCCCGCAGGCTAGCGATCAGCTCGATGCCGGTCATCTTTGGCATTTGATGATCCGTAATCAACAGGTCCGGGTTCAGCTCGCGCGTTAAATGCAACGCCTCCTCTCCATCTCCCGTAGCAGGGACGGTATA
>DAOVIK010000386.1 GCA_030673735.1 Anaerolineae bacterium | reverse complement strand
CGGGAGGCCATGGGTGGCGTCGTCGGAGACATCATCCAGGTGGGAGTCACCTTTCGCGCTTCCAGCTACGATTCCCCGGTCCGCGAAATGCGGGTGCGAGTGGGGGGCATGCCGTTTAATGAGCGCGAGATGGCAGAGGCGGCTTGGGAGCCATTTGTGGGGTACAGGCAATTTCCGTTTGAAGTGGCCCTGAACTGGGTAGGGTTCTACGTCAGCGTCCAGTACCGAGATGTGCGGGGGAACATCTCCCCGGTGTATTTCGATGACATCTCCATCGAGGGCATGCCGCCGACGCCGACGGCTTATCCGTAAAGCATTCCAACATTCACCAAGAGAACATCACAGAACCACTGCCGCGGGCTTGACGCCCGCGGCAGTGATTGAGAAGATCCCGCCTACTTCGGCGGCATCTTCAGGTTGAGACACCTTGCGCAATGATGCTCCCGTCCTGAGCAGCTATTTCCGTGCTCCTCATTTTCGGAGCCTCTTGAGGGCTGCCTTCGCGGCCTCCCGGACGTTTTCATCCTTGTCCTCCAGGGCTTTCGTCAGCGCTTCCCTAGCCCTGGAATCTCTTATCTCGCCCAATGCGCGGGCCGCGTTGCAGCGAATGTTTCGGTTATTGTGCTTCAAGGCCTCGATGAGAGGTTCTACCGCCGGCTGCCCGATTTCCCTTAGGAGCCATATGGCGGGTTCGCTTGCCTGACGTTCAATTGGCGACGAGCGGCGTCCCCAAGTTGCCGTGTATACCTTTCCCTTCAAGCCCAAGGATTGAATGAGCGGTTGCACTGCTGCCGATCCCAATCCGACAAGCTTGTCGAAAATAACTTGGGCTTGACTGGCAAGAAAACCCGCGAACAACATATAGGTCATCTCCTCATCATCAGCTGGGCTCCAGCCCATGTCTTGGAGCGCCAACGCGGCAGCTACCCGAACTTCATGATCTTTGTCTCTCAGTCTTCGGGCCAGGGCTGCTCCCGCACCAGGAGCTTTCAAGGCTCTGAGTGCAGCCGCTGCGGTGGAGCGAACCCGATTATTGGGATCATCGAGCGCCGCGACCAGCGGCTCTACTGCTCTTGTATCCGGATTCATCCGTAGGGCATCCGCCGCTTGGCGGCGAATGCTCCTGTTGGGATGCTTCAGGGCTTCTATGAGCGCCTCGACTGCCGGCTCACCCATGTTGCCCAGCATGTGTAAAATGCTGCTGGCAGATACAGAAGTCGTCTTATCCTTTATTTCCCGCACCATCGCATCGGCTGCCGGCTTTCCAATTTCCTTCAGGACCTGCGCCACAGTCTCGCGGTATTTCCGCCGCACAGGCTCGCAAGCTTTGCGCTGATTGTCAGGGATCTCGAGATAGGTTTGGGATAAATCCTCATAGCTTCCAACCAATGGGATTGCAGTTTGAGGATCTCCGATCTTGCTGAGAAGCTTGGCGACTTGAATGCGGGCTTCGGAAGTTAACCTGTCGAATCCATGAAGGCTTTCCTGCAAGACCCAGAGAAGGGATTCCACGGCCTCTGCTTGATGGGCAGAAATCGATTCATCAAGAGCGCTCTTAACTAGCCTGCGCGTCTTCAGATCCTTATGCGTAAGGGCTAGGATGAGAGGCTTCAATCAAATTTCCCCCATTCCGGCTAATTCCTCCCATGCTCTCTTCCCTCCAAGGTAAAGAGCCTTCTCATCCTCATCCCCCGGCTCCCATTTCAGCCTGTCGAGCGCCGATGCGGAGCGCTCGCGGATTTTGCTGTCCGTGTGCTGCAGTGCGGCAAGCAGCCCGTCAATGTCCTTCTTCCTCTCCATCACGGTTAGGTTCGGTCCGAAGATTCCCATTTTGCTTCTCCGATTCTTGTCTGAAGCTTGAGATCACCGGCTTGCTGATTGGAGCGCATCATACGCTCAGGAAGCCAATATCAGGTGGCGATCTTCTCGAACTCTTCGGGTTTCATTGCGTAGCGGAAAGCATCCATTCCGAAGTACTCGGCCCGATTGGTGAAGCGCATGCCCAGCTTCTCGAGCACACGCCGAGAGGCTGGGTTCTCTGGGTGAACAATGCCCACGAGTTGCTCCAGACCCAGCTCTTCGAAGGCGAATCGCAATCCCGCCCGCGCGCCTTCTGTGGTGAGACCTTGATT
>DAOVIK010000151.1 GCA_030673735.1 Anaerolineae bacterium | reverse complement strand
GGCTAGCAAGACCCCATCCTTCGGTGGGTAGCATATATCTTTGAATTAGCAGCAACCTGAGGGCATTGTTGATTGGGCAACACCCATGACTCTTGAAGACACCCAACTTAGCGTTCACAACGTCTGCCTTAGTTTTGGGGGCACGCAGGCGCTTGTAGACGTCAGCTTCGATGTTAGGCGGGGCGAGATATTGGCCATCATCGGTCCCAATGGTGCTGGAAAGACCTCGCTGCTGAATTGCCTGAATCGATTCTACAAGGTGGACTCTGGAAGCATCCAGTTCGAGGGCCATGAGCTCACGAAGAAGCCGCCTCACCGTATTGCAAAGCTTGGCATTTCGCGCACGTTTCAGAACATCGCCCTATACACCGGAATGAGCGTATTGGATAACATGCTGGCCGCACGCCATGTGCACATGAGGTATGGCCTTCTAAGCGCGGCGCTCTTCTATGGCAGGGCCTTGAGGGAAGAGGTTGAGCACCGCATCAAAGTTGAGGAGATCATCGACTTTTTGGAGATTGAGCATATCCGAAAGGCCGTCGTTGGCGCCCTTCCCTACGGATTGCGCAAGCGCGTCGAACTAGGGCGAGCGTTGGCTCTCGAGCCGAAATTGATGCTCCTGGACGAGCCCATGACAGGGATGAACGTGGAAGAGAAGGAAGACATGGCGCGCTTCATCCTCGACGTGCATGAGCAGCAAGGAGCGACCATTCTGATGATTGAGCACGACATGGGATTGGTGATGGACATTGCGGATCGCATCGTCGTGCTCGATTTTGGACGCAAGATCGCTGAAGGGACACCGGAAGAGATACGCAATAATCCGGCGGTCATTCAGGCATACCTGGGTAAAGAGGGAAACGGGAAGGGTAAGCGATGATGGACAGCACAATCGAAGTGCTGGATACGCTTCCAAAGCAGTTCCTGCATAAGGTTGAGCTCTACGGCGAGGATAGGGTGGCAGTACGCCAGAAGGAATTCGGCATCTGGCAGGAATACTCTTGGATAGATTCTTACAAGAGCGTGCGCGATATCTGCCTTGGGCTGGTTTCCTTGGGTCTGCAGAACGGCGATCGTGTTTGCATCGTGGGAGACAACGATCGCCATCACTTGTGGGCCGACCTGGCCATCATGTCGGCCGGTGCTACCACGGTAGGCATCTTCACCGACGCCATCCCCAGCGAGATGGAGTACGTCGTCACGCATTCAGAAGCGATACTGGCCTTCGCCAAAGACCAGGAGCAATGCGACAAGTTCCTTGAGATCCGGGAGAAGATACCTCTCGTCAAGCGGGTGATCTATTGGGATCCGAAGGGGATGTGGGGCTACGACGACCCGTGGCTGATGAACCTTGAGGAAGTGTGTGAACTTGGCCGGCAGCTGCTTAATGAGAAGCCGGATTTGTTTGAGGAGCTGATCGCCCTAAGCAAAGGGAAGGATCTGTGCAATATTTGCTACACCTCGGGGACCACTGGTCTGCCGAAAGGAGCAATGCTCTCCCACCTGAATTTCCTCACCGCCCTGGTGGCTTCAAGGGAAATCGATCCACGCTATGCCTCCGACAATCAGGTCTCATTCACACCGCTGGCCTGGATTGCCGAGCACACACTTTCTGTCACCCCGCACTGCTTGGATGGCATCATAATCAATTTCCCCGAATCACCGGAGACGGTGCAGCAGAATATCCGTGGGATTGCCCCCGACTTCATTTTCTATCCCGCTCGCCTGTGGGAGAACCTCACCGCACTGATCCAGATCCGCATCAGCGATGCCACCTGGCTCAACCGCGCGCTGTATAAGATCTTCTTGCCCATTGGCTACAAGGTTGCCGACCTTCGCTACGCGGGCAAGCGTCCCAAGCCGCTGTTGTCTGTGCTCTATTGGCTCGGAAATCTGCTTGTCTTTTCGCCGCTGCGAGATCAACTCGGATTAAGCCGTGTGAGAAGCGCGATCACGGCCGGGGCGGCGCTGAGCCCAGATATGTTGCGCTATTTCCGCGCCCTGGGCATCAACCTCAAGCAAGTGTATTCGGCAACGGAGACCGCCGCGGTGGGCACGCAACACCGCGACGACGACGTGAAATTCGGCAGCGTTGGTAAGCCCATTCCGGGTATGAGCGCCAAGATATCGCCGGAAGGCGAGATCTGGTTGGGCGGTCCCAATGTATTCCACGGCTACTTCAAGAATCCGGAGGAGACGGCCAGATCTTTGTCGGTCGACGACCAGGGAATGCGCTGGTTCCACACCGGCGATGCTGGGCACATCGACGAGGACGGTCACGTCATTTACCTCGATCGCGTGTCAGACATGATCGAACTTGCCAACAAGGAGCGCTTCTCCCCACAATACATCCAAGGGCAATTGAAGTTCAGCCCCTACATCAGGGATGTGATGGTCGTAGGCAGCAAGGAAATCGAATACGTCACGGCAATCATCAGCATCGACTTTGAGAATGTCGGGCGCTGGGCGGAGAAGAACCAGATCACTTACACGACCTTCGTTGATCTGACTCAGAGACCACAGGTATACGATCTGGTATTGGAAGCCGTGCGGAGTGTGAACGACAAGCTTCCACCCGGCGGGCGCGTACGGAAGTTCGCCCTTCTGCATAAGGAGTTTGACGCCGACGAAGCCGAGATGACACGCACTCGCAAGCTGCGTCGAGGCTTCCTCACCGATCGCTACAACCACATGATCGAGGCGATGTATGCCGACAAGGCCTCAGTAGATGTCAGCGCCACAGTTCGCTACCAGGATGGACGTGAGGGAGTTGTGGAGACTGCCGTCAAGATCATGACTCTGGAGGAGAGGTAGGTCGCATGAACTGGGAGCTCGTGCCGCAGGCCATTGTGACCGGCATTCTCAAGGGGGGCGTGATCGGCTTGATCGCCCTGGGTGTAGTTCTCATTTATAAGTCGTCGGAGGTGTTCAATTTCGCGCAAGGTCACCTTCTGATGTTCGGCGCCTACATCACCTGGTGGTTTGCCGGCGCTCACGAAGATGGCAGCGAGTTGTTCAATCTGCCTTTGGGGCTGGCTGTGGTGGCCGCTTTTGGCGTCGCTATTCTGATCGGTTTCATCATCGAACGGCTTACTCTACGCCCGATGTCGGGCCAACCTGTCTTGTCGATCGTCCTGATGACACTTGGCCTTGCGCAGTTGATCGAGGGCTTGACGAGCATCATGTTTGGCGTGCAACCGCGCAGCAACTTCCCCACGCCATTTCCGCCTACCGAGACTTTCAAGATTCCTTTTGAGCCTGCCTTCAATGAAACCATCTATTTGAAGAAGACGCTTGTCGCCGTGTTCATCGTGGCGATTATCGCTACAGGTTTGGTCATCCTCTACTTCAGGAAATCGCGGGCCGGTTTATCAATGCGGGCCACCGCCGAGGATCACGAATTAGCGCGCAGCGTTGGCATCAATGTACCGCGCATCTTCGGCATGTCGTGGGCGCTCGCTGGGGTAGTGGCTACTGCGGGCGGTGTGCTCCTCGCCATGTTGTCGGGCGCCAGTCTAACGTTGTCCACTGTGGTCCTGATCACCTTCCCGGCCATATTGCTGGGCGGATTGGACTCCCTGCCCGGCGCCATCGTGGGAGGCATTGCGGTGGGACTGTCGCAGGAGCTTGTGTCGGCCTCCAAGTTGATTGAGGTTCGAAACGCCTCAGCGATCGCGCCGTACGTGTTGCTCTTGATTGTGCTTCTCATCCGACCCGAAGGACTATTCGGTCAGAAGAGAATCGAGAGGATCTGACCATGGCCGTGATGCGCCCCTCAGGGGATTTCGATCGCAGCTACCAACAAGATTTGAGCTTCATCCGCAAACCGTGGCAATGGGTATTCCTGCTGGGGGCAATCGCCGCCGTGGCGACTTCACCCTATTGGGCGACCCCATACATTGTCATCACCATCAACCGCATCGGTTACACGATCATCGCCGTGCAAGGCTTGAACATTCTCACCGGCTACACCGGTCAGATCTCTCTTGGGCAAGCGGCCTTCATGCTTGTGGGAGGATACGTCTCTGCCCTGACGGTAGAGTATCTGGGCCTGTCCGTGTTTGTCGCGATCCCCATTGCCGCCCTGGGAGCAGGATTGGTGGGACTGATCTTCGGATTGCCATCGCTGCGCGTGAAGGGCTTCTACCTGGCAATGGCTACCCTGGCGGCGCAGTTCATCATTCCATGGTTGACAAGACATACCTTCAAGGAGTATCTGGGCGGTTCTGATGGTATCATTTCGGCGGCCGTTCCCCGCATCGGATCATACGAGTTCAATGAGCCTTCGCGTTACTTGCATATCACTTTGGTGGTGTTGATCATAACAACCATCATCGCAGCCAACATCTCGCGATCGCGAGCCGGCCGGGCTTTCGTGGCCATCCGTGATAATGACCTGGCGGCCGAGGTGCTTGGCGTGAATCCATTTGGATACAAGCTGCGAGCCTTTTTCTTGGCCGCTGTATTCGCGGGGGTGGCGGGAGCACTGCGGGCGCACAGCCAGCGCGCAATCGGTACCGAACTGGGTTATACACTGACCGAGTCGATTTTCTTCCTAGGAATGCTTGTCATTGGAGGGTTGGGAACAAACATTGGGCCTTTCTTGGGAACGACATTCGTGGTACTCATGCAGGACCTATCCAACGCAGTGGGGAGCGGCTTGGCAGGCGCTCTGCCGGCGGCCATGACCGATCGAATGTTGACTTCCTTCCGGCCGATCCTTTTTGGCGTGGTCCTGGCTCTTTTCCTCATCTTTGAACCTCGTGGATTGGCCCACCGCTGGCGCTTGTTCAAGGCCGCCTGGCGGTTGAGGCCTTTCTCTCACTAGTAGCGCATGCCTTTTAAGGAGGTGACGTATAGCCGTGTCTAGCAACCCTGATGAAGATTGCCTGGATCAATCCGATCCGAATTACCTGAGGAGGAGATAGAACATGGGAAGAAAAGCTTATGGCTTGCTGTCGTTTGTGATCCTGGCGTCGCTTGTGTTGTCTGCTTGCGGCGGCGCAGTAGCTACTCCGACGGCAACGCCCACCACCGCGCCCCCTGTAGCGACGGATGTGCCGACTGAGCCGCCAGTGCGACGCTGTGCGGATGGACTGGAAGGTGAGACGATCATCTTCTACTCGCAAGCCGGCTTGACGGGCCCGCTTTCCACCATCCTTGGCACTGCATTCGTCAACGGGATGAACGATGGGGCTGC
>DAOVIK010000131.1 GCA_030673735.1 Anaerolineae bacterium | reverse complement strand
TATCCGCTCAAGAAGACGGTGGTCGTCCAACTTGACGATGGAATGCGCCACGAAATCCCAAACGAAGATTTGGAGCCCTACGACGAGCTCAAGGCATTGCAAGCCAAGGCGGAGGCGCCGTGTGAACGGCACCCCAACGGCAACTGCGACTGCGTCAGGAAATGAACGTAGTTAATGCTGAATCCAGCAACGGAGCTTCTAAGGTTCTCGTGGTGCTGGCTCATCCCGATGACCCGGATTTCTTCTGCGGTGGGACCGTGGCGCGCTGGACCTCGGAAGGCAGCAAGATCAGCTACTGCCTATTGACCCATGGCGAACGAGGCGCCGACGAATCCGGGACCGACGTTACCGAGTTAGCTCAAATACGCATGGCCGAGCAGAAGGCGGCGGCCAAACTGCTAGGCGTGGATACGGTTCTGTTTCTGGATCACCCGGATGGGTACCTGATGCCCAACCTTGAGCTGCGCAGGGATATCGCGCGAGTGATCCGCCAATTGCGTCCGCAAACGGTCATTACCTGCGATCCATCGACGCACTTCCCGCGCTTTCGCAGTATCAACCATGCGGACCATCGTGCGGCCGGGGAGGCGACTTTGGACGCGGTGTTCCCAGCTGCGCGCTCGTCGCTCTACTTCCCAGAATTGGAAACTGAGGAAGGGTTGAAGCCGCACAAGGTGGATACGGTCTTCATTGCGGGTTCAAATCATCCCAATACCGAAGTAGATGTAACGCAATTCGTGGATCAAAAGCTGGCGGCTCTTGCCCAACATGCCAGCCAGATTCGCGATATGGAGGCAGTGAAAGATCGCGTGCGGGAGAGGATGCGCGATCCGCAAAGCCCTGCAGACAATCCGCGCTATATCGAGCGTTTCCTGCGCATCGACTTGAGATAGGCAGCGCCGAGGATTCTTCTGTAGGATGGCGGCTGCCACGAAAGCCGCGATCGGTACGGCAGGTTTTCTCACTGTGTGTCGTGGCGGAACCGCGAGGCAAATCAACCCTGGGAGGCACCTTGAGCAGGGGGCTTTTTGAAGGTTTCAAGCCCAAAGGATGGGTCATGCTGGCAGGGGCATTGCCCTCGATTGGCGGCGACTTTCCTGATCTAGCGAATCGTTTGCTGGAGCGGACTGATCTTTCCCGCCCCCCGGTAGGGCTCAGAGCTCGCAGCGCACGTTCTCGAGGTATGGCTGAATTCATGCAAGAGCTTGGCGATTTATTCGGAGTCGATGGCATCATTCTGGCTCTGGGAGAAGAGGGCGAGCATCGCATTGAAGACGCCGGGCTGATTGTGATGGCCGGTGGGACAACGCAGGAGTGGCTGCAGGCGTTCACGCAAGGCGGCCTTGAGCAGAGCCTGATCGACTTCCTTCAGGCGGAAGGCCTGGTGCTAGCAGCGGGAGCAGCAGCTGCGGCGCTTGGCTCGTGGGCAATGGAGGAAGGCATCTCAGTCCCGATTGAGGGTTTGGGCTGGCTTCCCGGCGCGATCGTGTTGCCGGGGGTCAGCGATCCTGCCGCGCTGCCGGAGATACGAGAGCTTCTCGGATCCAGTGGGCGCAAGTTTGCCCTGGGCTTGCCACAAGATACCGCTTTGGCGGTTGGACCTGGTGGCAAGGCTGAGGTCTGGAGCTTGGCTGCGCCCAAGCTGGTTCTTGGTAAGGGGTGGAGTGAATGAAGGAAACGCCAGTCGATCTTCAAGAAGTACCGTCCCTGGCGGGGCCGCCAAGGCGAATCGTAAGCCTGGTTCCCTCGCTGACCGAGAGCCTGTTTGATCTGGGCGCGGGTGATCGCTTGGTGGGCATCACCGACTACTGCCGCCCCCCTAAGGACGAGGAGGACCGCCTGAAGCGCGTGGGAGGCACGAAATCACCCGCCCACGAAACTATCGTGGGTCTAAAGCCCGATCTTATTCTGGCCAACAAAGAGGAAAACGAGCGTCAGGCGGTTGAAGCGCTGGTTGAGGCTGGATTGACGGTGTGGTTGACATTTCCTCAGAGCGTAGAGCAGGCCATGGATGTACTTTGGAGCTTGGTGAACCTGCTTCGCATCCCAGAATCGGCAGCCCTCTTGAAGAATCTGCAAATCAGCCTTGAATGGACGGCAATGGCAGGTCTCCCGGAAAATGTCAAACGTGTGTTCTGCCCGATCTGGCAAGATGAGCATCCCAAAGCGGGACTCTGGTGGATAACCTTCAACCGCCAAACCTACTGCCATGACCTCCTTGCCCATTGCGGAGGTGAGAACGTGTTTGCGGATCGGGAGCGCCGTTTTCCGCTGGAGGCGGACCTGGGATTGGAGAAACCCAAATCCGGGCAGGAGCACGATACGCGCTATCCTCGCGTGACCGTCGAAGAAGTTGTCAAGGCCGCGCCCGAAGTTATATTCCTGCCCAATGAACCATACGCCTTTGATGAGAAACATGCCATGCAGGTCAGGAGTGCGCTTGCGGAAACCCCTGCGGTAAAAGCTGGCCGGGTGCATTTGGTAGATGGCAGCTTGATCACGTGGCATGGGACACGCTTGGCGTTAGCACTGGCCGAGCTGCCCACGTTTCTTCAGACTTAGATAAAATTCATGACGTAGGATCCATCGATGAAGAGGTCTGCGGGTGAACCGGCCATAACTGGTTGCCCCTCGGCAGCCTCAGGTTCAACGACGTTGACAGCCCATTCGGCCTGGCCTTACAATCCCAGGGCCGAGAGGAAAATGATGAAGGACACGCGAGACGGTACACACGGCGAAGTCCTGGGAACCACGGGACGGCAAGTTCGCTTGACGAGCATGTCGTCCTGCGCGGGTTGAGCGTCTAAGCTGAGCGCCAAAGCGCTAGCGCAGGTGCTGCGCCCCTTGCAAGAGATCTTCGCCGCCAAAGACTACCCCGATCTGCTCGTCGGGCTGGAAACGCCCGACGATGCGGCGGTTTGGCGTTTGGATGATGAGCGAGATTTGGTTGTGACGACCGATTTCTTCACTCCCGTTGTCGACGATGCCTACACCTATGGTGCGGTCGCTGCAGCCAATGCGTTGTCGGATCTGTATGCCATGGGGGCGACGCCGTTTCTGGCCTTGAACATCGCCGCCATGCCGGTCAACCTCGAGTCTGAGATTGTTGGGGAGATCTTTCGCGGCGGGGCCGAGAAGGTGAAAGAAGCCGGCGCGGTCGTCGCCGGAGGCCACACTATCCAGGATGATGAGCCCAAGTTCGGCTTGGTGGCGGTGGGTATGTGTAAGCATGACCAATTGATGACCAAGGCCGGGGCACGGGCCGGTGATGTGTTGGTGCTCACCAAGCCGATCGGGACTGGCGTGATCACTACCGCATTAAGGCAAGAACGCGCCGAGGCTGAGCACTTGCAGGAAGCTGTGGATTGGATGATGCGCCTGAATGCAACCGCTTCCCGCTTGGCCATCGACGCAAACGTGAGGGCTGCTACGGACGTGACCGGCTTCAGCTTGCTCGGCCACGGCACGGAGCTGGCGGATGCCTCAGGGGTGGGTCTCAAGATTCATCTGGGGTCGGTTCCTTTCATGAGCAGTGCTAAGAGCTATGCGGAACAAGGCTTCTATCCGACCGGAAGCGCCAACAACCTGGCGCATTTCGGCCCCCGCGTCAACTTCGATGACTCGATCGACAGGTATGATCGCATGCTGCTCTTTGACGCCCAAACTTCCGGGGGGCTGCTTCTGGCGGTATCCGAGAGCGAGATTGAGAAGCTGCTTTCCGAGGCCGCGGCGCAGAAACAGGCGGCATGGCCGATCGGGGTTGTGGAGAAAGGGAGTGGAATCCGCGTGGTGGATGGTGCCTTCGAGGCGGCGGATGATCGAGGAGATTAAACCCGCAGAGGGAGATGGTGTTGGAGGAAGTATGGCAAAGGTGACCATTATTGGTGCCGGCCAAACCGGAGCAACCACCGCGCAGTGGCTTGCGGAGCGTGAGATCGCCGATCTGGTGCTGGTCGACATTGTCGAGGATATGCCGCAGGGAAAATCGTTGGATCTAATGCAGGCCATGCCTGTCCTTATCTCGGATGCAAAGATTCTCGGAACCAACGGCTACGAGGAGACCGCGGGTTCGGATATCGTGGTGATCACCGCGGGGGTTACGCGCAAGCCGGGAATGAGTCGCGATGATCTGATGCAGACCAACAGCAAGATCATGACGCATGCCGTGCAAGAATCGCTGAAGCGTTCGCCGGATGCAATTCTGATCATCCTGACCAATCCCTTGGACGCAATGAGCCAATTGGCAATGAAGGTTGGCCAATTGCCGCGTGAACGTGTGATCGGGCAGGCCGGGATCCTTGACTCAGCGCGCATGCGCGCTTTCGTGGCGATGGAGTTGGGTGTGAGTGTGCAGAACGTGAATTGCTATGTGCTAGGAGGGCACGGCGATAGCATGGTTCCCCTGGTACGCCATTCTAATGTGGCCGGTGTGCCGCTCATGGACATACTTCCGGCCAAAAGGCTTCAAGCGATTGTGGAGCGCACGCGCAAAGGCGGCGGGGAGATCGTGAGTCTGCTGAAGACTGCAAGCGCCTCCTACGCTCCTGCTGCGGCGCTGGCGCAGATGGTGGAAGCCATTTTGCGGGACCGCCACCTGATCGTTCCCGCAAGCGCCTACTTGCAGGGGGAATATGGCATTTCGGGCATTTTCTTTGGCGTGCCGGTTCAATTGGGGAAAGGCGGCATGGAACGTATTATTGAATACGATCTGAACGAGGAGGAGCTGGAGGCTGTGCGCAAATCCGCGGCGCACGTGCGTAAGACTATCGAAGGTTTGCCGGCGTAATCTAGTGGTTGTTGGAATGCCCCGAATCGACAAGGGCACGGCAATTGCCGCGCCCTTTTCTGATAGATTGGATGGAAACAGTCCGAGTTAAGGCGCCGGCGTGGACTCTGGAGAGGCTCCGGACCAGGTGAACACGCGGGAGATGCTGATGCTGCCTGCGGATTGATAGATGGGCCTACCTCCGCTGGCGGTTCCGGTCTGGCGCACCGTGGTCACGTTCCAGCGCATGACGTGCGGTATCCCTTCAGAGGGGCGCATGCTCGATGGAATGATGTATTTTGTGTCGCGAGTGTAGTCGATCAGGTGTATGGAGCCTGATCCCTCGGTTACGTCGAGAACGCTGATCTGATAAAACTCATTCTCTCTCAGTTGTCCCACGGAAGCCCACTGCAGCACGATCGTGTCATCGGCAAGCGAGAAGGGCGCGCCGTCGAGTGGAAGCAGCAGATTAGCCGAGGGGTAGGGCGGCGGGCTGGTTGCCGTGGGTGTGGGCCCGGGCGTGGGCAGCCGTCGGCACAGAGGGATGTTCAGCGCTTGTCCCTCGTACACCGTCTCGACGACCATGCCGTTCCATTCCTTGATGGCCGCCATTTCTACGTCGTAAAGATCGGCGATTCGACTCAGGGTGTCGTTGGCCTCCACCGTGTAGCTGATCGTCTGACAAGCCTCCCTCGTTGCTTCAGCGGGTGACAAGGTTTGAGTAGGCATCGGCGAAGCGGTGGGCGTGGGTTGGGGGACATACACAATGGAGCCGACGATCAGGAGGTTGCAGTTGAGCCCCGGGTTGGCGTTCAGGATCGTTGGAACGGATACGTCGTATATCGCAGCAAGAGCAAGGCACGTATTGCCGGAGGCGATGGTGTGCTCGTAGGGTGGCAGCGGCGTCCACGTAGCCGCGG
>DAOVIK010000409.1 GCA_030673735.1 Anaerolineae bacterium | reverse complement strand
CCCGCGATCTGCGTGGGCAGGGGGGAGGCATCAAAGGCAGTGATCCGGGATACTCCAGATCGCCCAGCGAGCAGCCCCTGCCAGAGATCATCGATTTGAGAACCCAGGACAGTAACCACGCCAAGGCCTGTGATGACCACACGCCGATCTGCACGGTTCACTTTGGTCACGAGGCACCTGTTTGTTTAGGATTTCCCAGGCTGGTTTGGATTGCGCTGCGTAAGGCGCCGAGCAAATCATGCTCCACCGCTTGGCGGGTCACTCGAATGCCGTTCACGAGCGCGCGGGCGTCCGAGCGCCCGTGGCCAACGAAGACCATGCCGTTGATGCCCAGTAGCGGCGCCGCGCCTGTCTCCGCGGGATCGAGTATCTTGCGCACGCGCCGGAATGCCGGGCGAGCCAGCATACCGCCGACCTTCGTGAGCGGGGCGGACATGATTTCATCGCGGATCATTTTCGTCATAAAACTGGAGACCGCTTCGCTGGTCTTGATGAACACGTTGCCCGTGAAGCCGTCCATGACGACCACGTCCACTTCGCCCCCCACCACTTCTTTGGGTTCGACATTGCCGACGAAGTTCAGGCCAGCCTTCTCCAGCAGTGGGTAGGTCTCCTTCACCAACGTGTTGCCCTTGCCGGGCTCCTCGCCATTGGAGAGCAAGCCCACGCGAGGGGAAGCCTTGCCGAGAACGATCTTGGCATAGATCGAGCCCATGGCAGCGAACTGAACCAGATACTCCGGCTTGCAGTCCGCGTTGGCGCCAATATCGAGCGTGATGGCATGCCCGCCTTGCACCGGAAAGACCAATGCCAGCGCAGGGCGCTTCACGCCCCGAAGGCGCCCCAGGATGAAGAGCCCATTGGCCAGCGCGCCGCCGGTATTCCCCGCGGTGACGAATGCATCGGCTTCCCCGTCCTTGACCAGCTGGATGCCGACGGCCATGGAACTCTTGGCCTTGCCTCGAGCCGCTCGCGCCGGCTTATCGGTCATCTTGATCACTTCTGGAGCGTGAACCACGCGCACTTGATCCTGGGTCAGGCCCATGTCCTCAAGCCGGGGTCGAAGCACGTCTTCGGGGCCGACCAGCAGCAGGGTCTCTTTCCAACGCTTGGTAGCCTCAACGGCAGCCTGAAGTTCAGGTTCAGGATGGTCGTCGCTGCCCATGGCATCGAGTACTATTCGCATGACAATGAGTCTCCGATTCTCACTTACAAGAAGCTCTCCAGGTTGACAGGAAGCTCTCGTGGACTATAATACTCGCGTTCTTGATTCTTACGCGCGCTGGTGCTGGAACTGGCAGACAGGCATGGTTGAGGGCCATGTGCCCTAGGGCGTGCGGGTTCAACTCCCGCCCAGCGCACTCGAACGGGGACCGCGATCGCGGTTCCCGCTTTGCTTCTAGTAGAGAATCTGATCGATGAAGGCCTGCGTGCGGGCCTCTCTGGGGTTCTCGTATAGCTGTTTGACGGTTCCCTCTTCAATCACACGACCACCGGCAAGAAATACCATGTGATCGGCAGCAGCCTTGGCGAAACCCATCTCGTGCGAAACAACCACCATGGTCATGCCTTCACGCGCCAGACCCACCATTACGTCAAGCACTTCACGGATCATCTCTGCATCAAGAGCAGATGTGGGTTCGTCAAAGAGCATGATCTTGGGATTCATCGCCAACGCCCGTGCAATCGCCACGCGCTGTTTCTGACCGCCGGATAGCTGGTCGGGAAAGGCGTCCGCCTTTTCCGGCAGGCCGACTCGCTCGAGAAGCCTGCGCGTGGTTTCGGCGGCCTGCTTCTTGGGCCACTTGCGGACCTGCTCCTGTGCGAGGGTGATATTCTGT
>DAOVIK010000382.1 GCA_030673735.1 Anaerolineae bacterium | reverse complement strand
TGGTGACGGTACTTGGCGGAAAGACCACCACCGCCCGCGCCATGGCGGAAGACGCTGCCAACTTGATCTGCACCAAGCTGGGGATCGAAGCGCCCTGCCGGACACGGGAGACCGAACTGCTTCCCTACCGCGCCTACTACCATGCCGAGGCCTGAACGATGACTCAAGGGCGAAGTGGCAAATGGCAAGTGACCTTCCGGGTTTTCCGCTACAAGCGGGACGCCGGTTTGGCTCGCTATGACACTTTCCCTCTGGAGATCGGTCCGGATGAAACCGTGCTCGACGGCCTTGAGAAGATCTGGGCGTTCCAAGATCGCTCGCTGGCTTTCCGCCACGCCTGCCACCACGCATCCTGCGGCACCTGCGGCATGCGCATCAACGGCGTGGAGAAGCTGGCCTGCATCGTGCCTGTGCACGAGGTCGCGAGGGATGGTGGCACGGTGCTTTGCGAGCCCCTACGCAGCTTCCCGCTCGTGAGCGACCTGGTGGTGGACGTAGGGCAGTTCTTCCGCAGGCTCGAGGAGGCCAATTTCGAGATCATCCGCATTGCCGAGCCCCTGCCGCAAGCCCAGGAAGAAGCACTGACGCGCTTCGAGAACTGCATCGAGTGCGGCCTGTGCGTCTCAGCCTGCCCGGTGGCGGCGAGCGACGAACTGTACCTGGGCCCGGCTACATTGGCGGCCTCGTGGCGCATGAAGGAGGAGCCGCGCAGCGCGAACGTGCCTCGCGTGCTGGCGAACGCCGATCAGGAGCACGGTTGCTGGCGCTGTCACGCGGCCTTCGAATGCAGCGAGGTCTGCCCATCCAACGTCGATCCGGCGGCGGCCATCATGGCACTGAGAAGAGAGCTGCTCAAGCGAAAGCTATTCAGAAGGAGCGACAATGCAGGATGACCAACGAGGCATAAGCCGAGCGCTGGCCTGGTTCAACGTCAGTGGGCGCAAGATGGGCTCGTGGGCATTCGCCCTCAACCGTCTCACCGGCATAGGATTGACGCTCTACTTGCTGCTGCACTTGGGCGTGCTCACACTGCTCGTTTTGGGTGAGGCGCAGTGGGACGCATTTATTGCGCTGGCAAGGAGCCCGCTGATCCTGGCGCTGGACGTGGTGCTGATCTTCGGCATCCTGTACCACGGATTGAACGGCATCCGCGTAGCGCTGGTAGGCATGGGAATCGCGGTCCGCTGGCAGAAAGCGCTGTTCTGGGGATTGATGGCGCTCGGGGCGCTGCTGCTGGCGGTAAGCGGCTGGCTGATATTCACTATCTAGGAGTTGAGAAATGCGGACTGGCCGCAATAGTGGAATGCCATGGCTTGTGCAGGCGATCTCAGGATTGGCGCTGGTCGCGCTGCTCGGCCTGCACATGATCGCCAACCACTTCGTTGTCGAGGGCGGGTTGCGAACCTATGAGGACGTGCTTGACTACCTCTCCACTCCGGCAATCTTCGTGCTTGAGGTAGTTTTCCTGCTGGTGGTCGTGCCACACGCTTTCTTGGGGCTGCGCGCCATGCTCCTGGATCTGGGTCTAAAACCCCGAATTCAGCGCATTTTGGATATCATTCTGGGCGCGTTGGGGATTTCGGCATCGTTGTACGGAATCGCCTTGTTCGTGACACTGCAAGGTCGGATCTGAGCTTCGAACTTCGACGGACCCTAGACTCCTACGGGCTCCGGGGCATGGCCGGATGATGCGACGGCCAATCACCAACCAAGCACCAAGACCCCATAATCCAGATATGTAGTTTAGTTAGTGAAACGCTGGAGGTGTTCGGCCCAACCGGAGCGGACGCTCTCTTCGGGCACATCACTGTCGAGGCGCAAACCGAGGATCGTTCCTGCCTGGCGCAGCGCTGCTTGCGCATCGGCGACGTCGGTGCCGCTCAGGATGGCATCTGCCAGGCCTTCGAGAGCCGCAAGCGCATTCGGCGTATCGAGATCCTGATCCAAGGCGGAGAAGAAGGCCTGCTGATGGGGTGCGGGATCGATTCGCTTGCCGGAATTGCCGGCGAACGCCGCGGATTGGCGCAGCTTATCGGCGAGCTGGGAAGCGGATTGAAGCTCGGAGAGATCACAAATCCAGGGCGCGCGGTAATGATGCTGGGCCATGTAGATACGGAGAGTGTCCGGCGGCCACTCCCGCAGCAGATCGTCGACCATCACCAGGTTGCCCAG
>DAOVIK010000031.1 GCA_030673735.1 Anaerolineae bacterium | reverse complement strand
GGACGTCCGGTACGCTTCGAGTACACGCGCGCCGAAGAGTTCACCGCCTCACGGGCGCGGCATCCCATGCGCCTGCGCATGCGAACGGGCGTGAAGAAAGACGGCACGATCACGGCCAATGAGATGCATATCTTGAGCGACACCGGCGCCTATGGCTGTCATGCTCTTACCGTGACCGGCAATACCGGCCACAAGTCAATGGCGCTCTATGTAGGCGATGGTCCGTACCGCGAAGCGCCCAACATACGCTTCCACGCCGACGTGGTCTACACCAACACCATGCCATCCGGCGCATACCGCGGCTACGGCGTGCCCCAGGGATTCTGGGCGGTCGAACGGCACATGGACAAGGTGGCTCGCAAGGTGGGCATCGATCCGCTCGAGTTTCGCATCAAGAACACTTTGCGAGCCGGAGAGCTGCATCCCTTCAGCACGGCCTGGTCGGAGGGCAGGGAGCCCCGGCCGGAAACCGTCAACACCTGCGGCCTGGAGGATTGCATCCGCATGGGCGCAAAGGCCATCGGATGGGAGGACAAGCACGCCAATCTGGATTGGCAATTGATTGCGGGCAAACCCTATCTCAGGCGCGGAATTGGCATGGCGGCTGTGATGCAGGGAACCGCGATTCCGCATCTGGACATGGGCGCAGCTACCATCAAGATCAACGACGACGGATCATTCAACCTGCTCGTGGGCGCCACCGATCTGGGGACTGGAGCGGATACGGTCTTGGCGCAGCAAGCGGCCGAGGTACTGGGTGTTCCGGTGGAAGACATCATTGTGTACTCCTCCGACACCGATTTCACGCCCTTCGACAAAGGCGCCTACGCCTCAAGCACGACCTACATCTCGGGATATGCGGTGGTGCGTGCCTCGGAGCAGGCCGCAGAACGGATTCGGGTACGAGCGGCGCGAATGCTCAGCCCGGAAGGACAGGAGATTGCGCCGGATGCGATCCGCCTTGCCGATCGGCGGGCATGGGCGCCCCAAGGGCAGTCAGTCACGATCGAAGAAGTGGCCCTCAATGCACTTCATCATGATGACCAGGAACAGATCATGGGAGCCGCCTCGTATGTATCGCCGGTTTCGCCGGTTCCTTTTGCGGCGCAATTCGCCCAGGTGACAGTTGATATCGAAACCGGGCAAGTGCGCGGCGATCAGCTGCTTATGGCGGTTGACGGCGGGATGATCGTCAATCCATTGACGGCCGCGGGACAAGTTGAAGGCGGCATGACGCAGGCGCTGGGTTATGCGGTATCGGAGGAGCTGCTCTACGATGAAAAGGGGCACCCGCGCGAGACATCGTTCAACGATTACCATATCTTCGCTGCCAACGAGATGCCCAGGCTGCAGACCATGTTCGTGGAAACCATGGAGCCATCGCATCCGTTTGGAGTGAAGGCCGTGGCCGAGATACCCATGGACGGAGTAGGTCCGGCGGTGGGCAACGCGGTGTTCAATGCTTGTGGGGCCGAGGTGGATCGTGCTCCGATCACTCCTGAGCGTGTCTGGCGTGCGCTGAGAGAGGCGGCTTAGATGGGGACAACACACACCGCGCGGAGGGGATATCGATGGGCCGCTCTCGGTCAGCTTTGTTATGGTCCAGCCCTGGAGGTGTGATGGGCTTGTACGAACGCTTGGCGGAAATCGAACGAAAGGGTCTGACGGCTGCGCTGGCAACAGTGACCCAGGCCCGTGGTTCGGTTCCGCGTCATCCTGGATCGAAGATGCTGATCTTCCCCGACGGAACCACCGAAGGGACCATTGGCGGCGGGGAGATGGAGAACCGCGTGATCCAGGAAGCTATCCAAGCGTTGGCGGATGGCAAGCCGCGCGTTCTCCAATACGCATTTAGCGACCCGGAGAGGGGTGATCCCGGGGTGTGTGGGGGGGAGATGGAGGTCTTCGTGGAACCTTTGCGGCCGCGTCCATCGCTGATCGTGGTTGGCGCCGGGCATGTGGGGCAGGCAGTGGCCCACCTGGCGCGCTGGTTGGGCTTCCGGCTCGTGGTCAACGACGATAGGCCGGAGTTCGCAACCGCGGATTCCGTCCCGGATGCCGATGAGTACATTGCTTGCTCACTGGAGGAGCTTCCTTCGAAAACCAAGATTGACGAGCAGACCTACATCGTGCTCACCACTCGGGGGGTATCAGTGGACGTTGCGGGACTGCCCGAACTGCTCAAGATGCCTGCGGCATACATTGGTGTGATTGGTTCGAGGAGGCGCTGGGAGACAAGCGTGAAGGAACTGCGGGAGATGGGCATTGACGAGAAGCAGATTATGCGGGTGACTTCTCCCATCGGGCTTGAGCTCAATGCGGAAACGCCTGAAGAGATTGCGATCAGCATCATGGCCGAGATTATCATGCTGCGGCATGGGGGGACCGGAGAATCGATGGCGCACAAGCCGGCCGCGAAGCGAGCGCGCAAGAAGACCGGGTGAGGCATGTGGGAGACCTATTACGCTGCCGCTACTCTCGATGAAGCTGCAAAGCTGCTTGGCGAGCAAGCCGGGAAGGCGCGCATCGTTGCCGGCGCGACGGATTTGATGCTCGAACTCGAGCGTGGCATCCGTCCTGAGATCAGTGTTCTAATCGACATTACACGCATCCCACGTCTGGACGTCATCGAAGAAGATTCGCAGGGGTGGATCCACCTGGGGCCACTGGTCACACACAATCACTGCGCCGGCTCGGCCTTGATCGTCGACAAAGCCTTTGCCCTGGCGCAAGCCTGCTGGCAGATTGGAGCGCCGCAGATCCGCAATCGGGGCACGGTGGCGGGCAATCTGATCACCGCCTCTCCAGCCAACGACTCAATTCCCGCGCTCATTGCGCTGGGCGCGCAGGTCACGCTGCGCTCTGTGGAGGGCGAGCGAGTTGTGCCTTTGGAAGCGTTTTACGTAGGCGTTCGCCGCACGGTTATGCGCCGGAATGAAATACTCGTTGACATCTCCTTCCCCATGCCGCCAGAAGGCACACGAAGTACCTTTTACAAGCTGGCATTGCGGCGTGCACAGGCAATTTCGGTGGTGAATGCAGCTGTCGTTCTAGAAATGGACGGGAACTCGGTGCGATCTGCAAGGATTGCGTTGGGCTCCGTGGCGCCCACGGTGATTCGGGCAGCGGGGGCTGAATCGTACCTGCAAGACAAACGTCTGACCGCCGCTACAATCGAACGCTGCGCAGCACTTGCCATTGAGGCGGCTAAGCCGATCGACGATCTGCGAGGCTCGGCCGAATACCGCAGTGAGATGGTGCGCATCAGCACGCTTCGCGGCCTGCGGGCTCTGATGGGCGGCAAAGAACGAGAGAATTACCCCGAAGTACCAGTGATGTTATGGGGTGCAAATGAGTATCATTGGTCTGAGGAACTGCCGGGCTTGATCGAGCACAATCCAGGAACGATGATCGAGACCACGGTCAATGGAAAACAACATAGCGTGGAAGGCGGCGTGGAGAAATCCTTGCTGCGCTTCTTGCGAGAAGATCTGGGACTAACAGGGACCAAGGAGGGCTGTGCTGAAGGTGAGTGCGGCGCATGCACAGTCTTCTTGGACGGTATGGCCGTGATGGCATGCTTGGTGCCTGCGCCACGAGCCCATGGTGCAGAAATCGTGACCATTGAGGGTTTGGACGATAATGGGAACCTGCACGTGGTGCAGAGCGCATTTATCGAGGAAGGCGCTGTGCAGTGCGGATACTGCACGCCGGGTTTCGTGATGTCGGGCGTCAAGCTGCTGGAAGAGAAGAAGCGGCCGACGCGTACGGACATCGAGCAGGCGATCTCAGGAAACCTCTGCCGCTGTACGGGGTACTATAA
The DNA here is from genome assembly GCA_030673735.1 of Anaerolineae bacterium. Lineage (GTDB taxonomy): Bacteria > Chloroflexota > Anaerolineae > Anaerolineales > E44-bin32 > W1033. Next base: position 6,667 of record DAOVIK010000031.1, on the reverse strand, counting down.
GATCATCTCGGCGTTGGATTTGGCATCCAGGTCAGGTGGAGGCGGCGCGAGGGGATCCGCGGGATAATAGCGTGTGGAGGGCTAGGATCCGGCAAAGCTGGATTTCGCCCATCAGCACATCTTGCTGGACAACGACAGCAGAATTCGGGGAAGTGACATGGGACGAGAAACGATTCGCTATGTAGACGAAGAAGAACGTATGAAGCCTAGGCAATTGAATCCCGTCTGGCGGGGCGTAGGCTGTCTGATCATCGTGACGCTTGGGGCCGTGGGCTACATTCTGTCAGGCGGACTCCTGAATGCCAACATGAGGAATCACTGGATTTACATACCTCCTGAGATCTATGCACCGTCAATCTTCCCTTGGTTGCCGCCGGGCGTAGCACTCCGCATCGTCTTAGGATTGATGGCGGCAATGCTGGGTTATGGGGTGATTAGTGTAGTTTATGCCATCCTGTTCCCCATCAGGCGAGGGGAGCTCGACGTGCCTCCGCTCAGTCGCTCCGACCGCCGCAAGCTTTAATCATAGTGATGGATCGCACTGTCCCGCGGACCGGCTCGGAAGAGATCGAGCTCTATATCCGAACGTATTATTCGCTACTGCGTTCAACTACCGACGTGCAAATCCGCACGCTGGAAGAAGTGCACGCCAATATGGGCTCGGCGCTGCACCCGCATGCGCGTTCTTCCTCTCCCGATATCTCGGCCTTCATTTACACCGGATTGCGTCTGCCTTCTTGCATATCGCAGGTGGAGCGAGTCATCCTGGGACAAAGCCAGGAGGTCTTCGAGCAGGGAGGATTTGGCGACGTGGAGAGCTGGGAACCGGTTTCTGCCGCGGCGCGCCGCCGTCGAAGCTACTACGATGGCAAGGGAACCTTGGCCTGCTACATTGCCAGCCGCTCTGATATCGATGATCTTCTGCCCACATTGACCGCCTTTCAAATCGAGTGGAACAAGCTGCATGCGAGATTGCGCGGCGAGCAGGTGCAGTCGTTCCTGCAGGAGTCACGCACCGGCGAACAGGACCTGGCCGTCCTGGCTGAGGGTATCGGCGTGGATCCGGAAGAATTGTGGCGATTGCGAGACGCGCGCGGTGAGGACTTCTGGCCCTTGATTCACAGTATCGCCGCCGACCGCAAACGTCTAAAAGTGCGATTGTTGGCGGGATCGCTCAATGACTACCGGCGCGCAACCCAGATATGGTGGGAGCAAGTTGAACACGCGCTGCCATCGCTGATCCGCCGCCCGGCGTATTTCGTCTCCAGCAATACGCACAGCATGGTCAATCTCTTCACTGGATTTGCGCTGCTGCATGAGGAGGAGCTGCTGGCTCTCTTGGATCGCCCCGAACATGCGGACCTGGCCGAGGAATGGAGCCAGATCGAGGCGGACAAAGTGCCCTCCAGCAGGGAGAATTTCCTCTACTATGTGCTTAAGAAGTACGTTAGGACGCCGGAAGGTAAGAAGCTTCAGAAAGCTCGCCGTGCAGCCGAGGCGGAGTGCTGCGTCCACCGCGTGAGCAGCGAGCATAGTTTCGATTTGGATGTACAGCTATTTGAACTGTCCTCGCTGCAGCCCGAGACGACGGACCCTCGATTGCGCCGCCCGGATCTGGGTCTTCTCAAGGACTCCGACGCCGTGGTGGTCAACATCGATTACCCGCTGGGCATGGCGGCCTACATCGTCCTCTCTAATTTCGCCACGCGCGTGGGAGAGTTGCGCGGCGTGTACATCATGGGCAAGGCCGCCTCTCTCAACGGCGTGGTCGGCGATGTGATGGTCCCATCGGTGGTGTTTGACGAGCACTCACAGAATACATTCCTCTTCGAAAATTGCTTCGACGCAGGTTACATGGATCGGGACCTGCAGTATGGCACCGTCCTGGACAACCAGAAGGCGGTCAGCGTCGTAGGAACCTTCCTGCAGACACCTAGCTACATGGATGTGTTTTATCGCGAGGGCTACACTGATATCGAGATGGAGGCAGGGCCGTATCTCTCGGCGATTTACGAGATGTATCGGCCGAAGCGCCATCCGACCAATGAGATCGTCAATCTGCACGGCCTGCCCTTCGATTTGGGGATCCTGCACTATGCATCAGACACACCGCTGAGCAAGGGTGTGAACCTCGGCGAGGGTTCGATGTCCTATTTCGGCATGGATCCGACCTACGCCACGAGCGTGGCCATTTGGCGGCGGATCATCGAGCTTGAGATCGAGCGTTTGAGCGGAACCGCATAGGCTGCCTGAAGCACCTGAGGGTGGACGGTATGACCCATGTAGGAAAGTCGGAGAAGCGAGTCGATGCCTTGGGCAAGGTGACCGGAGAGACACAGTTCCCCGGCGACATCAACATGCCCAACCAGGCATACATGAAGATACTCTTCGCCGGCCGACCCCACGCGAGCATTCGTCGTCTAGATTCCAGCGCAGCCGAGGCGATGTCCGGAGTTTTGGCCGTATTCACCGCCAAAGATGTTCCGGTAAACGAATACGGCTTGATCATGCCCGATCAGCCGGTATTGTGCGGACCGGGATCTGCGAAGCAATACGCGGATCGGGTTCGCTTTATTGGTGATCAGGTGGCTGTGGTTGTTGCTGAGAGCGAGGCCATCGCAGCCCAGGCCCTGGAACGCATCGAAGTTGAATTCGAGGATCTGCCGGTAGCGCAGGACGCGTTGGAGTCCATGGCCGAGGGCGCGGTGCTGCTGCATCCCGATAGGGGAAGCAACATCTTCTGCCAGTACCGCATACGCAAGGGGGACGTGGAGGAAGCCTTCGCTCAGGCGGACGTTATGGTCGAAAGCGAGTATCGGACACCGCCGCAGGAGCATGCCTACCTTCAGCCGGAGGCCGGCTTGGGCTACATCGACGATGAAGGACGTGTGACGGTCAATGTTGCCGGCCAATGGACACACGAAGACCAGGAGCAGATCGCCCACGCCCTCGGCCTGCCCGTGGAGCAGGTGCGCGTGGTCTACTCGGCCATCGGCGGAGCCTTCGGCGGGCGTGAGGATATGTCGGTGCAGATTGTGCTGGCGCTGGCTGCCTGGCGCTTGCACCAGCGCGGCATCGATAGACCGGTGAAAGTGATTTGGTCACGCGAGGAATCGATCCTCGGGCATCATAAGCGCCATCGATACGTCATTCGCTCTAAATGGGGAGCGACAAAAGAGGGCAAGGTGGTCGCTGCCGAGTGCGAAGTGATCCAGGATGGCGGTGCCTATGCCTATACCTCTACCAAGGTTCTTGGCAATTCGACGTTGATGTGCACCGGCCCCTATGAGATTCCCAATGTCAAGGTGGATGCCTATTCGGTCTATACCAATCACATTCCCGGCGGTGCATTTCGCGGCTTTGGCGGCCCCCAGGGTGCCTTTGCGGCCGAAGGCCAGATGAACAAGCTGGCTGAGAAGCTGGGGATGGATGCGGTGGAGATCCGCCTCAAGAACGTACTCACCGAGGGCGCGCTGCTCTCTGTCGGCACTCCGCTGCCCGAGGGAGTCTCGATCGGCAAGGTGGTCGAGGAATGCGCCGTGCGTTCCGGCTGGAAGCGCAGCGGCAGAGGCTGGAAAAAGCCTGCCAGGAAGAGGTTGGGAAGCCCCGAGGAGGATCATCTTCGCCGAGGCATCGGCATCGCCTGCGCCTTCAAGAACGTGGGCTTTTCTTTCGGTGCTCCCGAGCAGAACACGGCGATCATCGAGCTGCACGGCAAGGAAAGGATCGAGGAGGCCGTTCTGCGCCACGCCGCAGCGGAGGTAGGGCAGGGAGCGCACACAGTGTTGGCGCAAATGGCGGCCGAGGCGCTTGACCTTCCCATCACCAAGATACGACTGGTGGTATCGGACACGGCGGTCACGCACGATTCGGGCTCCTCTTCCGCCTCCCGGATGACCTTCATGGCCGGAAATGCCATCCGCGGCGCAGCGGAATCTGCCATGGAGAAATGGCACGCCGAGGAACGGCCTGCCGTGGGCATCTACCAATACCGACCGCCGCCAACAACGCCCCTCGATCCCAAGACGGGCAAATCTGAACCCAACTTCTCCTACGGCTACGTGGCCGAGACGGTGAGCGTTGAAGTCGATACCGAGACCGGCCATGTGCGACTGCTTGACGTGATCTGCGCCGATGACGTTGGAAGAGCCGTCAATCCGCAGCTGGTGCAGGGGCAGATCGAAGGTGCGGTCGTGCAAGCCGCGGGCTATGCCCTTATGGAAGATTTCCAGGAGCAGGGGGGTGAAGTCCGCACCGTGCGCCTCTCTACCTACCTGATACCCACGGTGCGAGATATCCCCGAGCGGGTGGAATCCGTGATCCTGGAATATCCCGATCCCATCGGGCCATGGGGTGCGCGCGGAATGGGGGAAATGCCCTACCTGCCCTTGACACCGGCAGTCGCAGCCGCGGTTCGGGATGCGGTCGGCATATGGTTCGATACCTTCCCGCTCACGCCAGAACGCGTGTTGAATGCTCTGAAAGAATCGGAAACCCCATGAATGCAGAATCCCCGCTGATACTGGTCCGCGGTGGAGGCGATTTGGCCACCGGCGTAGCCGCTCGCCTGCATCGCAGCGGTTTCGCCGTCGTGGTGACCGAGATTGCCCAACCGCTGGCTGTGCGCCGTTTGGTGGCTTTGGCCGAGGCGGCCTATGCGGGCGAGGTCGAGATCGAGGATTTGCAGGGACGTAAAGTTGATGATATCGCTTCCGCGCGCGAGGCGCTGGCCGGCGGGATCATCCCCGTTCTCGTCGATCCTGAGGGGCAGAGCCGTCACGAATTGCATCCAATAGCGATTGTAGACGGGCGAATGCTCAAGCATTCCCAATCCGCGGAATTGGACAGTGAGCCGTTGATTGTTGGATTGGGACCGGGTTTCACCGCGGGCGTCAACTGCCATGCCGTGGTGGAGACCAAGCGCGGCCATGCTATGGGACGCGTGCGTTGGGAGGGGGCGGCGGAACCAGATACGGGCGTTGCCGAGCCGATCTCGGGACATGCGGTGGAACGCGTGCTGCGTGCGCCGGCGGCAGGGGAGCTACGTTCCCATGCCGCGCTGGGCAGCCTGGTCAAGAAGGATGATCTGATCGCAACTGTCGGGAACGCGGACCTCCTGGCGCCGTTCGATGGCGCGTTGCGCGGCTTGATGCATGATGGCGTGCACGTCGAAGCGAGTGAGAAGATCGGGGATCTGGATCCACGCAACCAGGTGGGATTCTGCTTCCAAATCTCGGACAAGGCTTTGGCTGTCGGCGGCGGCGTCTTGGAAGCGCTACTCTCGCGACCCGAAATCCGGCGCGCGTTGGGAGCCTGAAATGCGTCTGGCACATGCCTTGCGTATCCGGCCCGGTATTGCGGTGGCATTCGTCGGAGCGGGGGGTAAAACCGGCGCGATGCGCAGGCTGGTGAACGAGCTTGTCCCCGATTTTCCCGTAATCGTCACCACAACCACAAGACTGGGCTATGAGCAGAGCGATCTAGCTGCGATGCATGTGATTGTCTCGCATGCAAATGAGCTCCATGGAACGGGAGCAGTGCTCTATGAGCAGCGCTCGATCCTGGTGACCGGACCGCTAGGCACAGGCGAGCCCAAATGGCTCGGCTTGGATGACGAGCAGATGCAGCAGGTGTGGTCCGCCGCGCAGGATGTGGGCGCGGTCTTGCTCATCGAAGCTGATGGCGCTCGACGGCGCTCGCTCAAGGCTCCGGCAGCGCATGAGCCGGCCATTCCGAACTTTGTCGACCTGGTTGTGCCGGTGGCGGGGATCGATGCGGTGGGCGCATCGCTTTCAGAAGAAGCGGTACATAGGCCGGAGTTGCTAGCCAAGCTCCTTGGATTAGAGGAGGGGATCAGCTTGTCTGCACAGCACATCGCCGACGCGCTGAGCTCCACAGAGGGTGGGTTCAAAAGGGTTCCACCGGGGGCAGAAGTCCGGCTGCTGATCAACAAGGTAGAAGATGCCGACCAGATCGAGGCAGGGCGTGCGATCGCTGAGCGTGCGCTGCGGAGTGAGGATTTGCAGGGCGTCGTGTTGGCGGCCGTGGCGGAGGATGATCCGGTCCGCGAGGTTCACGGGCGTGTAGCAGGCGTGGTTCTAGCCGCCGGCGCCTCGACTCGGCTAAAGCGCGCCAAGCAGCTCGTACGCTGGCGAGGGAAGCCACTGGTTTGGCACGCGATGCAGGCCGCTCGTTCAGGCGGGCTGCAACCGATCGTGGTCGTTGTTGGCGCGGATGGCAACGAGGTGAGAAAGGCGTTGAGCGGCGAAGAAGTGATTGTTGTTGAGAATCCGGATTGGAAACAAGGACAGAGCACCTCCGTGCGAGCAGGGCTGTCGGCAATCGCAGATCAGGTCGAGGGCGCGGTCTTCCTGCTATCCGACATGCCATTGGTGGGTTCGGATCTGGTAAGGGCGCTGGTTGAACGGCACCGACGCACGCTTGCGCCCATCATCGTCCCGAAGATTGACGACCGACGCGCAAACCCGGTGCTTTTCGACCGAGATGCCTTCGCCGAGTTGATGGATTTGCACGGCGACGTCGGGGGTAGGGCGCTGTTTGAGCACTTTCTTGTCGAGGATCTTGCTTGGCCGCATGATGTTTTCCTGGATATCGACACGGAAGAGGATCTGCGACGTTTGGAGGCCCCGGAGTGATCGGCGGTATT
>DAOVIK010000140.1 GCA_030673735.1 Anaerolineae bacterium | reverse complement strand
CTGCCAACCGGTCCATCATGGTTTCGATGAAGAAGGTTGATTGAGGGTTGCCGTATCCACGCATGGCGCCGGTGATGGGGTTATTGGTGTATACGCAGTCGGCAGCGAAACGAACATGGGGCACTTGGTAGAGGGATGCGGTGGTCTCCATCATGACCAAAGGCGTGATCGTGCCCCATGATACATAGGCGCCGATGTCAAGGGAAGCGTGTACGTCGCGGAATGTGATCTTGCCATCCTTGCGCACACCGGCGCGAACGCGCACTTCCGCGGGCTGGTTCACAGGCGTAGCGGTAAACTCCTCGCGCCGAGAAAAAGCCAGACGGACGGGCTTGCTGGACTTGCGCGCCATCAGGACGGCGATGGGTTCGAAAGGATAGATGTCGAGACCCTTGCCGAAGGCTCCTCCCACGGTGGTCTGCCGGATGCGAATGTGGCTTCCGGGAATGTCGAGCGCCTCGGAAAGATCGCGCTGCAGCAAGAAGGGTATTTGTGTTGGGCTCCAACGCGTCAGCCGGCCGCGCGAGTCAAAATCGGCCACAATTGCAGTGGTTTCCATGCAGGCATGGGTCACGTAGGGAAGACGATACTCAGCTTCCAAAATGAAGTCGGAATCGGCTTCGCCGGCTTTGAGGTCGCCATGCTCGTAGCGGAAGTCTTGGAACAGGTTGCTGCCGTGGTCAGGGTGTAGGAGAGGCGCGCCCTTGGCAAGGGCCTCTGCGACCGTGAACACCGCGGGAAGCGGCCGGTAGGAAACCTCGATCAAAGCCAGTGCTTCCTCGGCGATCTGAGCATCATCGGCGACCACGCCAGCGACCTCATCGCGCAAGCTGCGGACGATTTCGCCTTTGAAGGGCGTGTTGTCCTTGCCATACCCGAACTTATGCGGGGGATTATCCGCTCCGGTGAGCACGCGTTTCACACCCGGCAGCTTCTCGGCCTTCGAAGTGTCGATGCGCACGATCTCGGCGTGTGGATGCGCTGAGTACAGGATCTTTCCGTGAAGCATCCCCGGAAGGCGTACGTCGTGGGTATAGATCGCCCGGCCACTGACCTTGGCGGGGGCGTCAAGCTTCGGCAATCTCCTGCCGATGACGCTTCCGGAATGGCCGCTCATCCTGAATCCTCGACAGCGCTCATGACCGCCTCAATAATCTTGGCGTAGCCTGTGCAACGGCACAAGTTGCCTGCAAGGGCTTCTCGCACCTCAGCCTCCGACGGATTAGGGTTCTCGTCGAGGAGCGCCACGGCACTCATCACCACTCCCGGCGTGCAAAATCCGCACTGGATGCCCCCCTTCTCAATCAGCTCCCTCTGGACGGGATGCAGGTCCCCCTCAGGCTGCAGCCCTTCGACGGTCAGGATCTCAGTGTTGTCGCAATCGGCTGCCAGCAGCATGCATGAAGGCACCGGAATGCCGTTCATGTGGACCGTGCAGGCGCCGCATTCACCACTATCGCACCCCCGGTGTGTGCCGGCAAACTCCAGATCGTTGCGGAGCAAATCCAGCAAAGTCCGACGCGAGTCGATCTCCAGGGTATGCCTTTCTCCATTGACCGTAAGCGTGATTTGGCTCTTCATCACCCGGCCACCTGCTCGGTGCCTTGCCACAGGGCCGTCAACCCGCGGCGAGTAAGGATTTCGACGATTCTACGCCGGTACCACGCCGGCGCCCGAACGTCATCGATTGGGGTGCAAGCTTCTGCCGCCAGAGCGGCAGCGCGTGCGAATCTGTCTTCGGAGGGGGCTTGGCCCTCAAGCTCCTGTTCTGCAGCCTTGGCTCTCATGGGGGTGGGGGCTACAGCGCCCAAGGCCACTCTGGCGGCCGCGAATGTACCTCCGTTCGCGTGCAGCCGCAGGGCAACGCCCACCGCGGCGATATCCATGTAGGCTCGAAAGGAGTGCTTGAGGTAAATGGTCTCTCCCTGAGGATGTGGGAGGATGATCTCGCTAAGGAGCTCGCCAGCCTGCAGGGCTTGTTCGCCGGGGCCGCGGAAGAAATCCTGCAATGGGAGTTGACGCTTCCCCTTGGTGCTTACCAAGAGCACTTCGGCATCCAGCGCCAGGAGGGGAGGAGCCATATCCGCCGACGGTGCGGCGTTGCACAGGTTTCCGCCAATGGTAGCCAGGCTACGTACTTGGACGGATCCGATGAGCGAGGCGGCATGTACCAGGCAGGGATGCTGACGATGCAGAAGCTGCGAGCGGATGATATCTCGCAGCGTCGTGGTCGCCCCAATACGCAGGCCGTGCTTGTCTTCGTGGATGCCCCTGAGTTCAGCCACCTGCCTGAGGCTGACCACGGAATCGGGCTCCAGCGTTCCCTCCCTCAGGTTCAGGAGCAGATCGGTCCCGCCGGCGAGGATCACGGCTTGGGATCCTAGGTCGGACAGCAACTGAAGAGCGGTTTCAAGATCAGATGGCGCGTGGTGAGTAAATGGCCGCATGGTTATGAGTCCGCTTCGTCGGTTTCGGAAGGCAAAGGCCTGCCTGCCTTCTGACCTGCTTCGTAGCCGGCGTGAAGTGCCTTCAAATTGATCTCCAACTGGCGCGCAGCGATGTCTTTGAGCGTGCGCTCGATTGCGTCCAATGGCAGCGTCGTAGCGATGAAGGCTGCGGCGAAGCCGATCAAGGCAACGTTGGCAACGGTCGGGATTCCCAAGTCCATAGCAATCTTCGCCGCAGGGTAGCTGTGAAGATTTATCCGCAGCCGCTCGAGGTGTGATGACATATCTGCGGGCAATCCGTCCTCGGAATTTACAAACACGGCTCCTCCGGACCGCACATAGGGTAGGTTTCGCAAGCCTTCATCGGCATCAAGGGCGAGGAGCAAATCTGCAGTGCCTTTGCGGATCAGGGGCGCCTGCGTTCCGCCTATCTTGAGGTGGGAGATTACCGAGCCGCCGCGTTGGCTCATACCATGGGTCTCTGAGGCCATGATCGGCAGTCCCACGGCGATGGCCGTGTGCGCCAGGAGACGGGTGGCAAACACCACACCCTGGCCGCCGATCCCAGCGGTGACGATCTTTAACTCTTGCGGTCCTGCGCCTGGAGGATCGCTCAAGGTCACAGGAATTAGCCTTCCTCGCTAGCTGATTCGGCCACGATGAATCCCTTGTGGCAGGCGTCAATGCATTGCCCGCAATCAACACAGATCTTGGCGTCGATCTCCACTCGGCTGCCGTCCGTGGTTAGGTACAAGGCCGGACACTCGAATGCCTCCAGGCAGAAGCGGCAGCCATCGCACTCCTCAGTTACTTCGACAGGGACAGGAACTTCGTAGAGAGGAGAAGGATCGTATAGCAGGCATGGTCGCCGGGAAATCACCACGGCGATACCACCATCCGGCGACTGTGTGTGGTCGAAAGCGGCCCGCAAATCGGTCCGCAAGGTCTCATGCTCGTATGGGTCGCTGACCGCAACGGAGGTGACTCCGCAGGCCTTGACCAGGTCTGTAATGGAGGTGCGACGGGATGCGGCTTCGCCATCCGCCAAGAGGTCACTCGCTGCCGTGGGCTGAAATCCGGTCATGGCAGTGGTGTGGTTGTCGAGAATCACGAGCACGAAACGGGAACCACTGTGAACGGCGTTGATTAGCGGGGCTATGCCCGAATGCAGGAAGGTCGAATCGCCGATGGTCGCAATAATCGGCGTGTCTTCTCCTGAAAGCTGTCCGGCCTTATAGAGGCCGTCGGCGAAGCTCACCGCCGCGCCCATCACAAAGACCGTGTCGACTGCTCTTAAATTGAGGCCCAAGGTGTAGCAGCCGATATCACTGGGGTAAATGGCCTTGGCGCCAAACTCCTTGCGAATGGCGAAAAATGCCGAACGATGCCCGCATCCGGGGCAAAGCCTTGGCCTGCGAATAGGCAGCGGAGTAGCTTCAACCGCAGCCTCCAGATCCAGGTTGTCAGGGAGGGGGTTGACGTCAATATCCGCCTGGGCGAAGATCTCGGCAAGAACGGAGCTGACGATCTCTGGTGTAAGCTCTCCAGCATTCGGAATAGTGCCATCCATTCTGCCGCGAACGTTTCCCCGATCCGAAAGCTGCAGTTCAATGCAGGCGTCCGGCTCTTCAATCATCACAATGGTCTCGAATTGATTTCTGAACTCATCTACCAGCTTTCGAGGTAGTGGGAAGGGGGTGCCGATCTTGAGAACCGGCACTTCAGCACCCAACTCCAGCATTGCCTGGAGAGCGTTGTTGAATGCGACGCCGGAAGCGATGATGCCCAAACGGTTGGAAGTGCCTTCATTGTGTACGGAATTGCGAGGAGAGATCTCGAACTCCTGCTCGATTTGATGCAGCTTCTCGTTCAGTTCACGGTGGAGTTCGTAGCGGAACTTTGGCGTGGCGGCCCAGCGAGAAGGATCCTTGCGGAAGCCCGCGTCCACCATTGAGTCGTCGCTTGAGGGTCTGTCATTCAAGGTGATGCTTTGGAGGGCATGGCACAGCCGGGTGGTAGGCCGCAGCATGACGGGAATGCCATATTTCTCCGAAAGAGCGTAGGCATCCACAACCATGGAGCGAGCTTCTTCTGGGCTGGAGGGGTCGAACACTGGGACCTTGGCGCTCAAGGCAACAAGTCTTGAGTCCTGTTCGGTTTGTGATGAGTGGGGACCGGGATCATCTGCAGGAATGACAATGAAGCCGCCTCTAGTGCCTTGGTACGCGGCGCTGAAAAGCGGATCGGAAGCCACGTTGAGGCCGACCTGCTTCATAGCTACCGCAGCACGCAATCCAGTCCAGCTCGCTGCCAGGGCCACCTCAAAGGCGACTTTCTCGTTAGTGGACCATTCGGTGTGGATCGTGCGCCCCAAGCGTTTCTTGAACTTGACCACACCAGACAGTATCTCCGAGCTTGGTGTCCCGGGGTAGGCAGCTGCGACGTGGCACCCTGCCTCGACAAGCCCAAGAGCGATGGCCTCATTACCTAGGATCACCTCGATCGTCATGTCTGGAACGGTCCCCGTTGAGCAACGATGTATGCCGGTTGCTCATTCATCTCGCGCATCGCATGATGAGTCCGGCAGTCGCATAATCCTTTGCCCTTGATTCTACTTCGTGATGCGCTTTTCGAGGGTATAAGAACCAGGGGAAAATTCACTCTGCTCGCTCCTCCTGCAGCGCGATAGATCAGGCGACTACTGGACTGGAGCCCCTGCAGACCCCTACTACGGCAGCTAATCTTGGCCGATCTGTGCGAGTACCTTGTCACCCATCTGCGAGGTGCCAATGCCGCTGCGCGTGTCCAGGGAGGGGATGTCGCCCTGGGTCAGCAGTCGGCGTACAGCGCTTTCGATCTGCATGGCGGCATCCGTCTCGCCGAGAAAGTCAAGCATCATTGAAACGGCCAAGATCGCCCCCAATGGACTAGCCGTGTTCATGCCGGCATGTTTGGGCGCCGATCCGTGGATGGGCTCGAACATCGACGTCCTGCCGGGATGGATGTTGCCGGAGGCTGCGATGCCCATCCCGCCCTGGATCATGGCTCCCACGTCGGTG
>DAOVIK010000195.1 GCA_030673735.1 Anaerolineae bacterium | reverse complement strand
TGGTGCATGCCATCCTGGCAGCCGCCCCCATCCCCAATGATCCGTCTCCCAAACCGGGGGCTTTCTTTACCGCCACAACACGCAGTTGGCTGCTTTCAAAGCTGGGCTCAGATGCGGTTGTTAAATGGACCGGGATCGTGCTCGTAGCCTTGACAACCATCGGATTCATCCTCGCTGGCATGGGCGGTCTGGGAGTGACCGGCTTGAGTTCAATCTGGCGCACGCTGGCTGTGGTTTCCGCCATCGGTTCAATGCTGCTTCTCATCCTCTTCTGGCACTCCTGGCTTGTGGTAGGAGTGCTGATCGATATCGGGATTCTCATACTGCTGCTGTTGGCAAAGTGGCCTCCGCAACCATTAGTGGGTTGATACCAGCCACGCTTCTTGTTATCCCTGCCCGTTATCATCAAATGCATGCGATCCCCGTTCTGGAGTCGATTTTACATTTGCTTCATTTACGGAAGGCGATAATATGCCTGAGGCATAGGCCGCGGTTTACACAGGTGCTGGGTGAGTATCACCTGACAATTGGCCTCAGCCTCTCACGGGGATGCTCTGAGCTAGTGAACTGAAGCGCCCATCACGAAAACGCCACGCTGCCGGGGCTGATATACTTCATTTCTGGAGGTGCATCGTGGTGAGAAGTGAAGCTGCTACGGTGGAGGAATACCTGCAAGAGCTTCCTCCGGAGCGGAAAGAAGTGGTTTCTAAGGTAAGAGATATCATCCTTGAGAATCTTCCCCAGGGCTATTCTGAGACCATGCGCTGGGGGATGATCAGCTACGAGATCCCCCTTGAAGATTATCCTGAAACATACAACGGACAACCCCTTGGCTACCTGGCATTGGCCTCCCAAAAGCAGAAGATTTCGCTTTACATGATGGGAGTTTACCAGGATGCCCAGCAGGAAGCGATGCTGAAGGAGGGATTCATAAGGGCTGGCAAGAAGATGGATATGGGGAAGTCCTGCGTCCGTTTTCGCAAGCTCGATGATCTCCCTCTTGAGGTTGTTGGTGAATTGATTGCCAGCACGCCCCCGCAGGAATTCATTGCACAATACGAGAAGAGCAGAGAGAAATAGGCCTGCAAGTACTGGTAAATGGCTCGATTTGAGCTTAGATGAAGAATGACGTCAAGCTGCGGACATCAGAGTGATATGCCGCATCAATACAGCGTTCCCCTTCGCTTGATCGATTCAAGAGGAGCTTCTCACGATGGATAATGCAAACCCGGCAAATACCTCCGACGGGCTCAAGGTCGGCATCGCACAAATCGCACCGGTCTGGCTGAACCGCGAGCAAACGATCGTCAAGGTCGTCTCGCACGTGATCCAAGCAGCCGAGCAGGAATGCCAATTGGTCGCGTTCGGCGAAGCCCTTGTTCCGGGCTACCCGTTTTGGATTGAACGCACCGATAGCGCCCGCTTCAATTCGCCGGTCCAGAAGGAGCTCCACGCGCACTACCTTAGCCAAGCTATTCAGATCGAAGCTGGGGATCTGCAGCCGATCTGCGATGCCGCTTCGGAGCACCAAATCGCTGTGGTTGTCGGTTGCATCGAGCGGGCTCCTGATAGGGGCGGCCACAGTCTGTACTGCTCGCTCGTGTACGTTGATCAGCAGGGCATCATTCAGTCCGTGCATCGAAAACTCATGCCCACCTATGAAGAACGTCTCACTTGGGCCATCGGCGACGGACATGGACTGCGCGTGCATTCGTTAGGGCCCTTCACGGTTGGCGCTCTGAACTGCTGGGAAAATTGGATGCCCTTGGCGCGCGCATCGCTGCAAGCCCTGGGTGAGGACCTGCATATCGCGGCCTGGCCAGGCAGCATACGCAATACGGAAGACATCACGCGCTTCGTCGCCAAGGAGGGACGCTCCTTTGTGATGTCAGCCAGCGCTCTGATGCGCAAAGAAGACTTCCCCGCGGAGACACCCCACTTGGAGCGGATCCTTGAGAACAGCTCGGGATTTCTTGCCGACGGCGGCTCATGCATAGCCGGGCCCGATGGAGAATGGATCGTCGAACCCGTTGTCGAAGAAGAAAGCCTGATCGTTGCCACCCTGAATCACAGCCTCGTTAGAGCCGAGCGCCAGAACTTCGACCCCGCGGGCCACTACGCCCGACCGGATGTCATCAGGCTCCACGTGAACAGGGAACGTCAGGGCGTCTTGACCTTGGATGACCATACTGAGTCAGATTAGGAGTTATCCATGCCGGCCACGAGGATCGTCCGGTTTATGTGGATCGGAATCCTGGCGATGGCTCTGGCGGCCTGCAGTGGCGCTCCCAGCGACGAGGGGAATATACCGACCGGCGTCAGCATCTATCAAGCGCAGGACATCGACAATCGCCAGATTCATTTCATATGGCTTGAGCTTCCCACAAGCCTTGCCATGGGCAGCAATGAAGTCCGGGTGTTCATGGCGCGAACCGATCCTCCGGCCATGTTGGTTCCCACAGAAACTGAACTTCCATGCATTGTCCAATCCGAAGATGAGTATCTTGAGTTCGGTCCCGTGACACTGCCTTTCGAATTCGACGGCGTCCAGCTGGAGGGGAGCTACGTGTGGAGTGCTTGCCCTTCGTGTGAGGACTGCTACATGGATTGGGATACGACCATGGAGATCATCGGAACCATGGATCAGGACAAAATGGATCTCGGGATCGGCATCCGCCATATGGGCCACAACATCTTGGATGATTTCTTCCGAATCGAGCTCGGACCGGAGCAGCCCACTTCGATGGAGCCCAGCATTCAGTGCCGGCGCACCGCCGATTGCATGGGTGTTGAGTTCGTGCCTCGGCAATAACCTTTCTCACCGCTTGCGGGACATACCATGACCGAAACCGACTTCCCCAGCCTCTCGCGCCCAATCCATCCGATGCCCCACTTCGTCAGGGATGCGTTGAACGATCGCGGGCTAATGGAAGCCTATCGCAGCCGCCCTCCTTTATCAGTTGAACGATTACATCGGCTGGATAAATCGCGCCAAACGCATCGAGACCAAGATGAAGCGTCTCGATCAAATGCTGGATGAACTCGAGTTGGGCGACGTTTACATGAAGATGGACTATCGGCTACGCAAGCCAAAGTAGTAGCACGTTTCCTTGCCCCGGTCTCCCAGGTATTGTAGGCTTTGCGCAAGCAGCTAGATCAGTGGGCGTCTCCGCAAATCCCATTCATCCTTCGAATTGAGCAGGAACGCCCCAGCTTAATAAACACAGTACGAGTGCTCATCAGCGACATGTCCCGAGGAGATATGGAAGATGCGAGAAGTTGTGTCGGACGTCTACTTGATGGAAGGGCTGCGTGGCGGCAATGTTTACTTGCTCGTCTCAGGTGAGGAGCTAACGTTGGTGGACAGTGGCGTGGCTGGCGATATCGATCAAATCGTTACTCAGCTACAGGAAGCCGGATTCGCCTTGTCCCAACTGCAACACATTGTGCTGACCCATGCGCATGGCGATCACACGGGTGGTGCTCCGGAGTTGGTCCGTCGTTCCGGCGCGAAAGTCCTGGCTCACCGCGTTGAGGCGCCTTTCATCGAGCGATCAACGCCCATGCCAGCGGCTTCTGTGAGTAAGCGAGTGATGACTTGGCTGAGCGACAATATCATGTTCAGACTGTTGCCATGCATGGTGGACCAGTTGCTGGAAGACGGGGAAACGATCGGCGCATTGGGTGGGATGCAGATTATTCATGCACCAGGCCACACACCGGGCAGCATCTGCCTGCTCCAATCCGAGCGGCGGATCCTCTTCTGCGGCGATGCACTCTTCAATGCCAATCCAATAACCGGAAGTCCAGGCTTCCAGCTTCCGATGCAATTGATCAATTGGGATCATGCGCAAGCACGCCATTCGGTCGACAGACTGTCCATGTTGTCAATTGGTGTGCTCTGCTTCGGCCATGGCGAGCCGGTCTTTAATGGGGCTACTGAGAAGATGAAAGCTCTTCTGAGGGAGACCTCCTAGGACCCTCACAGCGAATCCAAGCACACAGCCACGGTAGATCAGGGACAGGCGTCATAGTTGCTATAGGCCCGACACTTGTATTAGGATTTCCGACCTTCGACCCAAGAGGAGGAAACACGATGAAGTATCGCCTCATACCATTCGTACTCGTGCTTATCTTAGCGGGCATCGCTTGCGGCCCGACCGCCACTCCTACACCGCCCCCTGCCCTGCCAACCAAAACTCCGACACCCGATCCTTTCGCCGACTGGCTCACCTATTCGAACGCGGATTGCTCCTTTGAGATCCGAGTTCCTCCAGGTTCAACCATTACACCTGGCGCGGATTCGGACATGATAGGCCTGCC
>DAOVIK010000158.1 GCA_030673735.1 Anaerolineae bacterium | reverse complement strand
TGAGCCGCTGATCTCCGGCGGCTTAATCGACTCGTTTCACCTGGTTGACTTGGCCCTTTTTGTGGAGGAGGAATTCGGAGTGCGCATTGAGGATTTCGAACTCAATGTGGATACTTTCGACACGTTGGCCCAGCTCGTTGCGCTGATAAGAGAGCGTCAAGGGTGAGGAATTTCTCGACCGTACTGCGGCAGTACTATCAGGAAAGCCCCGATAGTCCCTCGGTCCATCTCATCGAGAGAGATGATCCCGACCGGACGGTAACATATCGTGATCTGATCGAGGAGGCATCGGGGTATGCGCGCGCCTTGGAGCGGGAAGGAATTGGCCCGGGCGAGTTGGTTATTCAGATCCAGCAGCATGGCTTGGGGCTGGTTTCAGGATTCTTCGGGGCCATTCTTGGCGGCGCGATACCTTCCATCATGCCGTTCCTCACCGAGAAGCTCTCCCCGGAAATTTACCGCCGTTCGCTGGAGGCGCTGATCCAGGTCTCCAAGCCGGCGGCGATCGTGACCTACCCCGAATTCAAGACCGAGGTTGAGAAAGCCCTGGGGCCAGGGGATTCGGTGCGCACCGTGCTCCTGGAGAGCGAGATCGAGCGGGATACACAGCCGGATTGGGATCTTCTGCAAGGTTTGGCCAGGGATCCTTCAGAGATTGCGTTGCTGCAGCATTCATCGGGGACTACCGGCCTACAGAAAGGCGTGGCCCTCTCCCATCAGGCGGTTTTCAATCAGTTGGACAGCTACGCAGAAGCGATTGACCTGCGCCCAGATGATGTGGTCGTGAGCTGGCTTCCGCTGTACCACGACATGGGGCTGATCGCGGGATTCATCTTGCCGATCTTGAGCCGTGTGCCGCTGGTGATGATGTCGCCCTTTGATTGGGTGCGAGCGCCATTCAAGCTGATGCAGGCGATATCCAAGTACCGGGGCACGCTGGCTTGGCTGCCGAACTTTGCCTACAATTTCAGCGCGCAGAAGATACGCGATCGACACCTGGAGGGGATCGATCTCTCAAGCTGGCGGGCGGTGATTAACTGCTCCGAGCCGATCTACTGGACCAGCCATCAGATGTTCTTGGAGCGCTTCAAGGAGTATGGTTTTCGCGCTGAAGCGCTGGCAACGAGCTACGCCATGGCAGAAAACGTGTTTGCGGTCACGCAAGGCGGAATTCACGAGCCAGTGGCTACGGACGTGATCGATAAGAAGGCCTTCCAGGAACAAAAGATCGCCCGTCCTTCGCCGGGAGGTGATGGATCCTTGACGATGGTGTCGTCCGGGGTTGCGATACGCAACACCGAGATCCGCATTCTCGACGACGAGCGCCGCGATCTTCCGGATCGGCAACTGGGTGAGATTGCCTTGCGCAGCGATTGCATGCTGACCGAGTACTACAATCGTCCGAATGTCACCGCGGAATCCTTTCACGGAGATTGGCACCTGACGGGTGATCTGGGATACCGCGTGGGGGATGAGCTGTATGTCAGCGGGCGTAAGAAGGATCTGATTATCGTGGGCGGAAAGAACATCTATCCGCAAGATCTCGAGAGTCTGGCGGGAGAAGTGCAGGGCGTGCACCCGGGGCGTGTGGTTGCGTTTGGAGTCTTTAACGAAGAAGTGGGGAGCGAAGAGGTGGTCGTGATCGCCGAAAGCGATGTCGGGGATGCCGAAGAGCGGCAGCGCATTGCGAATGGAATCCGGCAATACGTTACCAAGGGCTCGGATATCGCCTTGCGCTACGTGGAGGTCGTCGATCGTGATTGGCTGATCAAAACAAGCAGCGGCAAGGTCGCCCGCTCCGCCAATCGCAGTAAGTACCGAATGGAAATCCGCGGAGAGACCGTCTGAATCAGGATTGACCCACAGGACTCCTCTGGTGCAGGCATGCAGTCTTATCCAGATGTGCTGGCTGAAGTCCATATAACGACCGCGATGACCCGCCATTGCGAACTATGTTTTGATCGGAAAGTCCCCATCAAAGAGCAGAAAGGGACGCAACATGACCAAGATGACCCAGCTTCCTGATCCGCGAATGAAGGGTACGGTTTCTATCGAGGAGACTCTAGTCCTTCGGAGATCGGTGCGGCGGTTCACTGATCAACCGCTCACACAAGATGAGATCTCCCAGCTTCTCTGGTCCACTCAGGGGATTCGGGGAGGGCGAGTACGCAGGACCGCACCCTCGGCCGGAGCGCTCTATCCCTTGGAGTTGTATGCGGTCATGCAGGAAGGCATCTTCCATTACGATCCAGCATCGCATACGCTGGCCCTCTTTCGAGAAGGCGACGTACGAGGCGACCTTTGCCGCGCATCGCTGAACCAGGAATTCATCCAGGAGGCACCACTCACGGTCGCGATCACCGCAGTCTATGAGCGGATCGCCGTGAAATATGGGCAGGCGCGTGGTCCGCGCTATGTGTACATGGAGGTGGGCCACGCGGCTCAGAACTTGGCATTGCAGGCCGTGGCGCTGGGGTTGGGCTCCGTTCCCGTGGGCGCATTTGAAGATGACGAGGTTCACAGGGTGCTTGGTGTGCCACAAGACCACGAACCGTTGTATTTGCTGCCGGTGGGGCATCCTGCTTGAACGATGCCTCGCGGCGCTGATCACCGGGGTTTCCTTTCGTTCGACGTGAAACCTGCTATAAATCAAAGCGCCGCCTCAGGCCGCTAGCGCTGAGGAGGCGCAGATGCAATTCGTGATGTGCCGCGGTCAGATCTCGAGGATCGCCCTGCTCAATCGGTATAGAAAGTCAGGCTTTTGACCAACATCTCATTCACGATCACGCGGATCACATATGGATCGCTATCGAATGCTATCAGCGGCACCGTACTCTCGCCTCCTTGAACGATGTGGGTTTGGTTGTAAACAATCTGTCCTCCGCCCTTGCGCTGCTCGACACAGATCGTAACCTCGGTCTCCCCCTTGCTGTCGACTAATACCGCAAGCTGGTCATCGGTTGAGAATCTCAAGCCACGATCATCGCCTTCTGCCAATTCTCCGGGCTCGCCAGTACCGGCGTAGACAATCTGCATGCTATTGAAAAACGTGTCGAAGGCTTCTTCATCAAAGCCAGCGTTGGCGCAGGATTCGGGCGGGGCAAACGAGCCGCACGCCAGTGCAGCCAATCCAAGGGCCGAGATTACGAGCAGCAGTCTGGGATTCTTCGAGAAGAACATGATCATCCTCCTGCTAGGAGTGATTGCGGAGACAGTGCACTGAGCGCGAGCGAGATCCGAGGATCCGGAAAGCCCTTTCTAGCACGGAGCTTAGTCTAGCCTCTTCCAAACAGGGAAACAAGGGTCCTGTGATTCCCATTCTGAAGGGCTTGCAGGGCAGCAGCATTAGTTCAGGATGATGGTTGGAGAATGCCAGGATGTCTCAAATCAGGGAACGATCCCGGCAAGCCTTTCTAGGGCTTCGGCAGGCCGGTCACGGTGCCGAGGGGAGAAACGAATGCGGTTCCGGTCATATGAAACTCAGGGCTGTCGTAGGGGAGTAGCCCGCAGGCGTACTCGTAGGTAACCACATAGCCGGCCACGGTCCTGCGCGCATCCTGGATACCGCAACCTGCGCAGCTGAATCCGCAACCGTCGGCAACCCCCTGCCACGCAGTTATGAATGCTTCCGTGGTCCGTGCTTCTGCATACGATTTGGTGATCCAGGGCGCCCAAATCAAAAGAACCAGAATACCTGCCAAGAGATACACGAGCGCAATGCGTTCCTTCGTCATTGGATTCCTCGACATGCTGAGTTTATTTGTCTGATGGACGCTTGAAATAGTGAAGATGTTCCCGGCCTGATCCTAAACGCGTGCTTGTTCAGGACCAGTGACTAGTGATCCAGGGTACCGCCGCGCGGAGGGGTTGAACGAAGCGTTCGGTTTCAAAGTGTGTAATGCCGTCAACGATGGCGAATTCAATCGGAATGTCCCTGGCGCTGAGCGCCTGGATGGTCTCCTCAACAGGCACAAGAGGGAAGATCTGATCCTGGCGACTGTGGATGACGTACAGCGGGATGCGCCAATCGATGCCGGAGGTCTCTGGCAGAGGGATGGCAGAGACGACCAAGGCAGCGGTAAAAAGATCTTGGTTTCGGGCAGCCATGTACCAGGTTCCGATCCCCCCAAGGCTGTAACCGGTGAGTAATACTCTGCGGGAGTCGATGTTGTAGTGTTTCTGGACGAAATCCAGCAGTTCAAGCGTCTCTGTTTCGCTCTGAGGATTTGCCCAGTCTTCCAGTGTGCGGTCGGGCGCCACGAGAATAGCATCCAGTTCATTAAGCGCGGGTTCGACGAGGCCGAGCAGGAGCCATTTGCCGGTGTAGGGGGCTACCGGGCCGCCCCAATGCAGGGCGACCACAAGCGGCGTTGGCTGGGATCCATCATATCTCTCGGGAATTGAGATGGCATAGCGGCGTCCGCTAGGCGGAAGCAATTGCTCGTGAACGCCGGGTTGGCTGGGAATCTCGGTCATGGGTTCCTCTTTGGAAGCTGGGCACTGCGCGCCATGTTCGGTACATCGAGATGCCTAAGGGCTTAGCACCGCGCGTCATAATACCGTATTGATGCCTTGCGGTCGACTGAAGTATCATAGCCGGGCAATGCAAACTGGGCGGGCAATGGCCCGCCCAGTGAGTTTCGTGATACGTCTTGCATGCGACCGGACGTTGCTGCAGGAGAATCCAGCCGGGGCGTTGTGGAGGGTTGATGAGGCCGGCACAAGTCTCCGTATCGCTCCCCGTTTTCACGCACGGGTCGTTGCTTCTCGTGTGCCGTGAATCTCCCCCAGCGACCACCGATCGCAGCTTGCGCCCTAAGGTCGGGATGTCACTCCAGCCCTTGCCGCAGCAATTACGCCAAGCCAAGTGGACACGAGCGACGGGATTGCTCTCGGCCTGGGCGAAGCTTGTCCCACGCGTTGAGGTTCTAGACCTTCTTGAGTACGGGT
>DAOVIK010000241.1 GCA_030673735.1 Anaerolineae bacterium | reverse complement strand
GCCATGGTGGCGGACGTGATCCACATCTTGCGGCCGTTGATCTGCCAACCTTCGTCCGTGCGCACAGCCCTCGTGGTAATGCCTCCAAGGTCCGAGCCGAAGTCCGGTTCGGTCATGGCGATGGTGCCGATCTTCTCCCCGCGCAGCGCGGGTTCGAGCAATCTCTTTCGATGATCGTCGCTTCCGAATCGGTGAACAAAGTCCGTTCCCATCAGCGCTTGCATTGAAACTGCTGCCGCGAGCGACAGCGCGCCCCGGGAAAGCTCCTCGGCCATCAAGCAGAAGGTAACGAAGTCGGCTTCCATGCCCCCGACTTTCTCGGGGTAACGCAGACCCAAGTAGCCGTTTGCGGCGCAGCGTTGGAAGAGCTCCATGGGGAATTGACCGAGCTCATCGATTTCGGCGGCTTGGGGAATGACATTGCGATCCACAAAACTGTGCACAGAATCGCGAAACCGCTGCTGCTCTTCTGAGAAGGTGAAATCCATGACTCCGCCTCCAGTCCCGCTGGCTTACAAGACTAGCATGAGATCGCTCGCTGGTACACAAACGCAATAATCTTTCAGTCCTCTACACAAAGACAGATAGGGTAGATATCTTCATATTACGCCCCGGCCCCGCAGATCGTCCCCGTCGCATCCCAGGGCACCAAAGATGTCATCATTGTGTTCGCCCAAACGAGGGGGGAAACAGAGTTCCATTCCCTGCTTGCGCAGGAAATCCGAGGTCACAGCCGGAGGAGCGATGGAGATCTCGACGCCGGTGCGGGGATCCCGGGCTGAGATCATGATTTCGGCCACCAGTGGATCGAGGCACACGTCTTCGATGCGGTTGACTTTGGACACCGGGATGCCGGCTTTCTGGAATGCCTTCATCAGCTCGTCGGTTGTTCGTGTGGCGGTGATGGCGGCCATCTCCTGATTGAGGCTCTGCACGTCAGCGATGCGCCCGACGTTGTGGACGTAGTCCGGGCGCGCCAGGCCAGTGAAACCTGGAAGTTGGGTGAGCGCTTGCCATTGGCCGTCGGTGCCCAGCGCAAGGTAGATGTACCCGTCGGAAGTGGGGTAGACATTCACGGGTGCGAAGAACTGGTGAATGTTCCCGCGCCTGGAGACCTCCTCACCAAAGCTACTTGTTAGCATTACCGGCGAGACCATCCAGGACACCGCGGACTGGAACATGGAGATGTCCAGCCTCTTTCCCTCTCCGGTTTTTGCGCGCCGGAACAAGGCTTTCATCACTTGGCCGTAAGCGTGTTCGGCGGCGCCCAGGTCCACCATTGGCAGGCCGAAGACCATGGGATCCCTTTCAGCCTCTCCGGTGAGTTCCATGAATCCAGCCCGCGCCTGCAAGATCGGATCGTAGGCGGCCTCATCGTGATCAGGACCAAAACCAGTGATGCCGATCCAAATCAGTTCCGGCCGCAATGCGGCAAGCGTGGCGTAATCGATGCCCAGCTTGGTATAGGATCTCGGGCGTTGGTTGGTGGCGAAAATATCGACAGGAAGCTCATTGACCAACCGATGAAGAAGCGCCTGTCCCTCCGCTGTCTTAAGATTGAGCGTGATGGCCTGCTTCCCCAGGTTGTTGGGCAAATAGTAGGCGTTCATCCCTTTCTCAGAACCCGAGCCTTGGGGATCGGGCAGAACCTCCGATCCTACCCAGCGATTGGGATCGCCGCGCGGGGGGCTCTCAAGGCGGATGACGCGCATCCCCTCCTGAGCCAGTCGCAGTGTCAGGAAAGGCAGCGTTGTCGCCTGCTCCAATGAGAGCACTGTCAGCGAGCTGAACAACTCCATCGATCAGCTGCCTTCGTCCGAAACAGGTCGGATTTCGGCGAGATGGATGAGCACGCCGAAGGCATCCTTGGGGTGGACGAACGCTTCGCGCCAGGCTTTGCCTTCGAAGGAAACTCCGGGGGCATATGTGTGGCGGTAAGCAATGCGGCCTCCACGCTGCTCGAGGTCAGCCAGAGCTTCATCCAGGTTGTCGACTTCAAATGTGATGTGGTGCACTCCAGGGCCCCCGTTCGACTCGAGGAATCGGGCAACTGGGCTATCGTCGGCAGTCGGTTCGAGCAGCTCCATCCTGCTCGTGCCGATCGAAAAAGGCCGATAACGCATCTTCATGTCCTCAATATACTCCTCGGGCTCGAACTTGGCATCAAACCAACCTTCGAAGAAGGATTGTGCCTCATCAAGGTCGGGCACTGCGAGGGCAATGCGCTCGATATGCTTCACGAAGCTCATGCTTTGCCTTTCTTGCCGCTGGCTGATTCGATTTCGTTCATAGTGGTGGCAAGGACCTCGAGGAGGCGCTCGTTTTGCTCCCTCGTTCCCACAGTGATACGAATCGCGTCGGCGAGTCCCCAAGCGTCCAATGGGCGTACTATCACCCCGCGTTTATTGAGCTCCATATTCAGTTTCTTTCCTGAGAAAGGAAGATCCATCAACGCAAGGAAGTTGGCTTGCGAAGGCAGTGTTTTCAGGCCCATCTCAGTGAAGGCGTGGTAAAGGAACTCGCGCTCTTCGATCACCAGCTTGCGGACTCGCTCCATGTACTCGTGGTCGTCCAGACTGGCGGCTGCTGCGTGCAGAGCAGGCGTGCCAGTGTGAAATGGCAACATCGCATGGCGCAAGTACTCGGTGATCTCGAGGGGAGATACGCAGTAAGCCACGCGCAGTCCGGCCAGGCCGGAGCTCTTGGAAAAACTCCGCAACACGATCACCGGATGTCCTAGACTGAGGATTTTCAAAGCGTCGACGCTGTCCGGATCGGTGATGAAGTTGACATAGGCCTCATCGAGTACGACAACCACGTGTTTCGGGAGGCTATCGATGAACAACGTAACCGCCTTATGGCTGAGCACCGTTCCGGTAGGGTTGTTCGGCGAGCAAATCCAGACAACTCCAGTGTTCTTGTTGATTGTACGGAAAATGGCGTCCAGGTCGATGGCGTAATCCTCTGCCGGGCGAACGCGGACGATCTTGCCACCAAACATTTGGGTTGTAATGGCGTACATGGGAAAGGTCACGCTGGACATGACCGACTCCGTGCCTCTGAAGGCGAAGCACTGAGCGATGGCCCGTATCAGATCCGTGGCGCCATTTCCTATCAGAATCTGCTCCTCGGTGAGATTGTGGCCGAGGTGGGCGGCCAGCTTCCTACGTAGGTCGCGATCGGCAACGCCCGGATATAGATGCGCATCTTCTACTGCAGAGGTCAAGGCGGCGATTGCCTTCGGGCTTGGCCCGATGGCGCTCTCGTTCGAGGCCATTTTCAGGACTGTGTCGAGTCCGAATTCTTCACGTACTTCCTGTGCTGATTTTCCTGCCACGTAGATGGGTACCTTCAGCAAGCTGTTGTCGGCTTTCAGCCCACTCATT
>DAOVIK010000406.1 GCA_030673735.1 Anaerolineae bacterium | reverse complement strand
GAGCTGGAAGATCTCTATGGACCCTTCAAGCAGAAGCGCCGCACACGCGCTAGCCTCGCTCGCCAGCGCGGACTGGAAGATCTGGCGCACCAGATTCTGTCGCAGACGCCGGGCGCTGACCCTATCAATTTGGCTGGAACTTTCCTGAATGAAGAAGTGCCAGATGTAGAGCAGGCACTAGCTGGGGCGCGTGATATCGTGGCGGAGGAGATCAACAACCATCCCGCCCTGCGCCAGGAAGTACGCCAGAAAGCCGCCCAGCGGGGGGTGATGAAAAGCGTGAAGGCTTCCAAAGGCGAAGATCCGCAGGGCGTATACACCGACTACTATGAGATGGAGTTACGCGTCGATCGCTTGCGGCCACATCAGATTCTGGCCCTCAACCGCGGCGAAAAGCAGGGGATTCTGCGGATGGCTGTCGATGTTGTTGAGCGGGATTGGCGCGCTGCCTTGGATCGCCATTTCCCGGGAGATCAACGCTCCCCACTTGCCGAACAACTCGAGGAAGCCAAAGATGATACCGCTAAACGCTTGCTCTTGCCGGCCATCGAACGCGATGTGCGCCGGACGCTCAGCGAACAAGCGGAGACGCATGCGATCGGTGTATTTGCTACCAATCTGCGTGCCTTGCTCAAGGGACGACCCTTGTCCGGGAAGACTATTCTGGGAATCGACCCGGGATACCGTACCGGCAGCAAGCTGGCAGTTGTTGACCCTACTGGAAAGGTGCTCGAGACAGGGACGATCTTTCCCCATAAGCCTCAGGACCAGTGGGAGGCGGCGCTGCAAGTACTGGAAAAGATCGCGCATCGGCATGACGCGAGTGTGGTGTCGATCGGCAATGGAACTGCCTCACGCGAGACGGAAAAGTTGGTTGCCGAGCTGGCGGAGCGGGTGGAAGGGTTGGGGTATTTGATCACCAGTGAGGCTGGGGCGAGCGTCTACAGCGCGAGCCCGCTTGCGGCTGCTGAGTTCCCGCATATGGACGTCAGCCTACGCGGGGCAGTCTCGATTGCTCGTCGGGTGCAGGATCCGCTGGCGGAGTATGTCAAGATCGACCCCAAGTCGTTGGGCGTGGGAATGTATCAGCATGATGTGGATCAGGCCGCACTGGCAGGTGCACTGGATCAGGTGGTGGAAAGCGTAGTGAATCAGATCGGAGTGGATGTCAATACTGCCTCCCCGGCGTTGCTCACTCATGTGGCTGGTGTGGGCCCCAAGTTAGCGGCGAACATCGTTGCTCATCGCGATCAGCATGGGGAGTATACGCACCGTACACAATTGCTCGATGTCTCCGGTTTGGGACCAAAAGCCTTTGAGCAGGCAGTCGGATTTCTGCGTGTCCGCGGTGGCGGCAATCCGCTTGATGAGACTGCCATTCACCCCGAAAGCTATGCCCTCGCCCAACGCATTCTGGACTTGGCGGGGTTGAGTGCCCGGGATGCGCTCGAGGTCCGCAACCAGGCGATGGAAGAAATGATGCGCGAAATTTCGATCCCCGAGCTAGCAAAGAAGTTGAACGCCGGAGAGCCAACGGTTGCCGACATCATCGAGCAGCTGCGACATCCAGGGCGCGATCCACGTGAGGATGCGCCAGCGCCGATTCTGCGTAGCGATGTGCTCTCGATGGAAGACTTAGTTCCAGGACAACGCTTGAATGGCACAGTGCGTAATGTGGTCGATTTCGGTGCCTTTATCGATATCGGCGTCAAACAGGACGGCTTGCTGCATCGTAGCCGCATTCCAGGTGAGTTAAGTTTCAAGGTGGGGGATGTGGTCGAGGTAGAGGTGATCAAGATCGAAGTCGAGCGCGGGCGCATTTCCCTTGGCGTTGGAGAAGGGGGTACAGCCTAACAGATGTTGAGATGTACGGTGTGGTCATCTCTAT
>DAOVIK010000029.1 GCA_030673735.1 Anaerolineae bacterium | reverse complement strand
GAGATGGATGAGGGCAGATTCCAGCTCTATCGCCAAGAAGTCGACCTGGATAAGGCCACGCGCAGGAGATCAGCAAAATGCGTTGTGTGTGCCGACAACAGTAATCTCAAGCCGGAGACGAGCGACGCCGAGATCTCCAACTGGATTTTCGATTGGATGTTCGCCTCGAAATAGCGGATTGGCGGTCGAAGCTTGATCCCCAAGGCCAATCCTGGGATGCCCTTAAGCGATGAAACGATGCCCACGACGTCTTCTGTCACACTCCGTAGATACGCGCGGCGGCTCTCTAGGGGCCAACTGCGCTTGGATGAATAAACCCACAGCCGTCCACCTGGGCAGCTCTCACTTGTTGATCAACCATGATTGGAGGGTATAACTCGAAGGTGGCTTATTCAGCTTCCGGGCAATCCGTCGACGAGAGCGTACACTCCCCCGGAGACCACCCCATGTCCGCCGGTTACAATCGGAATGGCCGCATCGTTGACCGCATGGGTCAAGCGGTGAAGCGCCGGATCCTCAATTTGATCAACCCACCCTAAATCAGCGGCGAAGCGATCCGCTGCTGAGGGAAACTTGCCACGGTGCGCCATCCAAACACGTGTATCCCATAGAACCGCATCGCTGAGCGAAGAGAGTTCCTCGACGAAGGATTCAGCTCCCATATCTTCGAGCAACTGAGCCACCAGGGAGCGCACTTCGCCTCGCTCCAATCTTCCGCTTGCGGCCATGCCACGCTCTTCGACAAACAAACGCACCCAGATCTGAGTCCGGCGTTCGAGCTGTCTCCACGCATCGGAAGATGATCTTCCGATCACAATCATTGTACTGCCCGGCGAAGACAACACGCTGCGAATCTCCTCCAGACGTTTCCGTTGAGCGTCTGGCGCCTGCGCTAGAAAGCTCGATAATTCCTTGCCCAAGGCAGGATGGTTGGACAGGAGCATCAGGTCCGCAGGGGTATCCAGATCGACACGAGTGGCAGCGGAAGGCTCTAGCGCATGCACAAAGAAACCGGCATCATGCTCGAGAACCCATCCCAGAGGGTTGTCTGACGGAAGCCGTTCTGCAAGGCTGGAAAGCAGATGAGCGCAGTTCAGCAAACCCCAATCGGTGGAGTGGAAGTTGTTGACGACTGCGGCACGCTCGCCTACGCGGTTCAGGGTCTCTACCGCATGCGTGAGTAGATCCTCCTGGAGTAATGGTGCGCTTGCTCCGCCGAAATATGCCAGACTGTCATGGTTCCCTCGCTCAGCAATTCCCGCCAGCTCTTCGCCGAAGTGAAATGTGTCTCTGGTGGATTCAAGCGCAATGGCACCCGCCGCTTCAAATGCTTCACGATCCTTACTATCAGCCGCCAAGGCATAAACCTGCCCCAGAGCCTCGACCTGTGAGAGCAAGTAGATCAGATCCAGAGACGCAGCTCTTCGGCCCTTCGCCATCCATTGCTCGGCAGGCGAAGGGCCGTGGGGCGGAGTCATCAGGATCACAGGAATAGCATTTGTCATTGCATGTGTACAGGCTTAGCAGCGCTAGCTCAGCTGCAGAGGAATCATCCGATCTCTGTCTCAATCAAACCCAGTGTTCTATCCCGTCTTCGATAGAGCACATTCGTCTGATTGGTATCTGCATTGAGAAACACAAAAAAGAGATTGTGGCCAAGCAGATTCATCTGCTCGATGGCTTCTGGCACGTCCATGGCACTGAGCATGAATTGCTTGCGACGCACGATGGTCTCTTCTGGGTCTGCATCGTCGGCAACTGCCTCGACCTCGGCTTCTGGGAATACGCGCTCATTCCCCCTCTTCCGCCAACGGCGTCCTTTGTAACGCTCGATTTGACGATAGATCTTATCGAGCACGGCATCAACCGAGGCGAAAAGATCATCCGTTCGCTCTTCCGCACGAAGCAATACACCCTTGCCGCGAATAGTTAGCTGGGCTACCTGGCGATCATTCGCATCCCGTGCTGCCTTGGCATATGAAAGGTCCACTTTCGCTTCTTCCAACACATCCAGGTACCGATCAAGTTTTGAGACCTTCTTGGTGACATAATCCCGCAATCGGTCACTTAGATCGATATTGCGAGTGTTGATCTCTACCTTGACAGCCATAACATCTCCTTGAGGAATATTCTGAAAGGCTTACCTTGCCCGGGCGACAGTCAGCCCGAGGACTTGCCGTGCTCCCTCTTCTAGCAGCGCAGATGCGCACGCTGCTAGAGTAGCTCCGGTCGTAAAAAGGTCATCAACCAGGAGCACAACATGATCCTGCTCGCTTCGCGAACAAGCCTCGAAGGCTCCCGAAACATTGAGCCATCGCTCTGTCGGATCAAGGCCAACTTGGGAAGGGGTTTCACGGATTCGCCGCAAAGCTCCCGGATCATAGGGCAACTCAGTCTTCTTGCTCAGGGCGGTCGCGATCAATCCAGCTTGATTATACCCTCGCTGTCTCAGGCGGGAAGCCGCCAGCGGCACTGCGGTGATCTTGTTGGGATGCCAGTTCTCACGTCGCAGGAGATCCCTCAGCCAGTCTGCGAACGCAGTCGCCAAGCGTTTGTTGGGACGGTATTTCAACTGCAGTAGCGCGCGCATCAGGGGGCCTTCGTACATGGCATAGGAACGAACTCGCAGTGGGAGTGGATGGAGATGGCAATGAGGACAAGGGCGTGCGCTTGTTTGTCTTCTACCACAAAGAGGGCATTGCCGGCCGCCTATCTTGATCAGCCTACTGTCACATTTTCGACACCAGACCGCCCCCAATTGCCCACAGCCAGCACAACGCTGCGGAAAAAGCAGCTCGAGCGCCGCATTCACGAATCGTCTGGCAAAATGGGGAAACTTTGCAGTCACAAGGTCAATCCTGCTGGCAAGGCGCAGGAATGCAGGGTTGAAGGTTAGCGGAACATTGCCCCTAATGGAGATGAGAGCATCGACAGAATAGCTGGCCCAAGCAGGATTATCAGCAGCGAGGGGAAGATCAACAACCCAATAGGGAATACGATCTTGACCGGAGCTCTCTGCGCTTCTTCCTCAGCCATTTGCCGTCGACGAACGCGCATCTGGTCGGACTGCACACGCAGCACTGTTCCCATGCTAACGCCCAACTGCTCGGATTGGATCACGGCTGCAACGAAGCTGGTCAGCTCAGCGACACCCAGACGATCGGCCATAGAACGCAAGGCCTCGCGCCTGGTTTTACCCAGGCGGATCTCGCGCAGCACGCGTCCAAGCTCCCTCGAAAGCTCGTCATCCCACTTCTCGTGAACCTGCGCCATTGCAGCATCAAAGCCCAGGCCAGCTTCAACACTAATGGTAAGGAGATCCAGGGCATCCGGCATGGAGCGGAAGATATTCTTCTGCCGCGCGCTGATGCGACCCGATAGCCACAAATCGGGGAATGAATAGCCGAGAAATGTAAAGAGTCCGGTTAGCAGCAAACCCTGAACCCAGTTTCTTCGGCTCAAAGCGAAAACGTAGAAAATCGCTCCCCCCAGCAGGAGAGCAAGCACAATTCGCATGGTGAGAAAGATGCCCGGCTCAATACCCATCGGATTGCCTGCACTCGCCAAGCGATCCCGGGCACTCTCCAACGTCGCCTGAGGAGTAAACCGCATGGCCATCTTGCCGATGTTGTTGAGCATAGGCAAGATCATGCGGTCATAGAATCCTTGCGACAGCTCAATTTCCTCGAGCGTCAATGGTGTATCGCGATCGCCGTATTCGGCTAAGCGCTGCTGAATGGGGTCGGTGGGTTCAGGCGCGCGCAGAGCCGCCAACACTAGCACGACGGCAAATATGACGATTACCAGCAGGATCCCTATGAGCCACATTCGATTATTCTCGCTTTCCCCCTACGCAAATTGCCGGTTCAGACTTCTCAGTACGCAACAACCCCATATGATATGCATCCGTGCTGCTAGATGTCGATGTTTACGATTTTCTGCACGATCGCGATGCCCGTAGAGACCATGATACCAGTGACGATAAGCATGGGGATGCCGCAACCGCGCGTTTCCGGATTGAAGAATTGCATCACGTAGGGCCGATTGATCAGGAATAGCGCGCCCACCAATGCAAGAGGCATGATCGAAATGACCCACGCGGTGGCGCGCCCCATTGCTGTGAGCGCCTGGATTTCGCCTCGAATTCTGACGCGTTCGCGGATGGTATGCGAAATGCCATCAAAGATCTCGGCCAGGTTACCGCCGACTTCGCGTTGCACATTGATTGCCGTGATCACCATATCCAGATCTTCGCTGTCAATACGCCGGAGCAAGTGCTCCAATGCTTCTTCCAATGGAATGCCAAGCTGGATCTCCTGAACCACGCGGCGGAATTCATCCGCGATCGGCGGAGCCAACTCCTTGCTCACAGCCTCCATGGCCATCAGGGTTGAATAGCCAGCTCTCAGACCATTGACCATTAGATTCAGCATGTCGCCGAGCTGGTTATCGAACTCCTTGAGCCGCGCGCCTCTCGCACGCCGAACATATAGTGGGGGCAGGAAGGATCCAACCGCGGCCAATAATACACCCATCAACAGCCCTTCGAAGACTGTACCCAAGACACCGCCGAGTGCGGCTAATAACACCCTGGCCGCCATGTACTCGCCAGGTCTCAACTTGATATCAGCTCTTGCTAGGTTCTGGGAAATTGTGGCATAACGATCGGTGCCTTCGCCAAGCCTTGACAGAAACTCTCGAATTGGATTTGACCGCTCTTCTTGGAACTCATCCTCTACGGCCCGATCGACGATTAAACCACCCGACTCGGAGTAACGGCCAAGTCTCTCCTCGACGACCGATCGGCGACCAAGAATGCTGACTACTGCGCCCACGATCAGCAGCAATACTCCTAGCCCACCGACGAGAATGAATGCACTTTGAGATACTTCCATCGCCTAGTACCGCTTTCGCTCTCCCACTCCAAATATCGTAGCAGGAAGATTGATGCCAGCGGCTTCGATCCTATCCAGGAACTTGGGTCTCAAGCCTGTCGGTCTCAGCCTGCCAATGACCCTGCCTTCCTCGACCCCGGTTTGCTCGAAGATGAAGATGTCCATCATCGTAATCGTGTCACCCTCCATACCCTGGATTTCGGTAATATTGGTGACACGCCGCGTCCCGTCGCGCAAGCGCTCCAAGTGTACAACAAGGTCGAGGGCAGAGGCGATCTGTTCGCGAATTGCGCGCACCGGCAATTCCACACCCGACATCAGTGTCATGGTTTCGATACGGGTTAGTGTGTCACGCGGGCTATTGGAGTGCGCCGTGGTCAGTGAGCCATCATGACCAGTGTTCATGGCTTGCAACATATCCAGGGCAGCTGCGTCACGAATCTCACCCACGATGATGCGATCGGGGCGCATGCGCAAGGAGTTGACTACCAGATGCTGGATGGTAACCTCGCCGCGTCCCTCAATGTTTGGCGGCCGCTTCTCGAGTGATACGACATGCTCCTGGCGCATCTGCAGCTCCGCTGCGTCCTCGATCGTGAGGATGCGCTCATCCGCCGGTATGTATTGGGAAAGGACGTTCAGCAAGGTAGTCTTGCCGGAACCAGTACCGCCTGAGATGATCGCATTTATTCGCGCCAGAACGGCAGCCTTGAGGAACTCAACCGCCTCGGCCGTGATTGTTCCGTATTCAATTAGCTGTTGGATTGTGATCGGGGTGCGAGCAAACTTACGGATCGTAAGCACTGGTCCGACCAGGGAAATCGGAGGAATCACTGCATTGACACGTGAGCCATCTGCAAGTCTGGCGTCGACATACGGGCTTGATTCGTCAATGCGCCTTCCGAGCGGTGCCACAATACGATCGATGATGCGCATGAGGTGATCGTCGCTTTCAAAGGTAGCGCTCTCGCGGAAGATCTTTCCATCGCGCTCGACGTAGATGTTCTTGGATCCATTGACCATCACTTCTGTGATGGTTTCATCGGCGAGCAACGGCTCGAGGGGGCCCAATCCCAAGATCTCATGAACGATCTGCTCAAACAACCTTCGGCGCTCAGGCCTTGAGAGCACGATCCGCTCTTCGGTTAGAATGCTCTCAAACAGCTCTTCGATCGTTCGCCGCACTTCAGCCGTCTGGCTGACATCCATGGACGGATCAAGCTCGGCAAGCAGCTTGTTCTGAACCCTGTTCTTCAGATCGTAGTAGGTATCACGCTGCTTCGACCCCGGAGGCGCGACACGTCGGGCACTTAGGGGCGTCAGACGCGAAGTCCCCCCGCCCCCCTCCTTACCGCCTTCAAGTTCCTGTGTTTGACCCTGCTCGATGCGCTTCAACAACGACACTGTTATCCTCCGTACATTTCCATGGTGTGCCGTCCAGTTATCTTGCTGTCAATCTGCCAGTTTGACTTTTGCTGTATTCCGCCTCGCTCTCCTCTATCTTCAGCAGTCTGCGCCGGATTGTTCCCAGCAGCTCCAGGATGTTCTTTGCAGGTGAACGATTGGTGTCGGTCAGAAGCAATGGCTCTCCACGGTTGATTGAGGTAGCCACCACACGCTCTTCGGCAGGGATCGACCCATCCACAGTGCACTTGAGGTTTTCGGCGACGGCTTCCGCCGTGATCCCCGTGCGGCGGTCCATCTTGTTGAGCACAAAGATCACCCGTTCGAGAGGGAAATCCAATACGGTCAGCAAATCGAAGAGCAGTCGAGCATCCTTGATCGCTGGAATATCAGGCGTAGCAACAGTCATCAAAAGGTCCGCGCTGTCCAGTACAGCCAAGGTTGTATCGTCCATCGTCGAACTGGTATCAACAATGACGTATGCGAAACGGCGTTTCAAGTATTGCAAGATCTTGCGCACGTGGTCAGACGTGATTTCATCGGCCAATTCCGGACGCGGCGGTGCGGCTAGCACCCGCAATCCGCTCTCGTGGCGCATCAGCGCCTCATCCACTAACTCATCATTGATCTCATCAACGTATAGGGCCAGATCCACGATGCTCGTCTTCACCTGCATGTTAAGGAACACTGACAGATCACCAAATTGCAAATTCGTGTCCACCAAGACTGTGGGTGTACTTTCCGAATGCAATCCAATGGCTATGTTGGTTACTAGCGTTGTTACACCCACGCCTCCTTTGGCACTGTAAGCCGCCAGGAGCTTTCCCTTGATATCCAGGACACCGACCCCAGGCACAACGCCGCCCTCGGGGGCATCCGGATGGAACGGAGCAGTCATCTTCTTGCGCTGATCACGAGCCTTCACCGAGACCATGCGGATGGTGGAAATCAATTCATCACCGGAGGGAGGCTTGGGGATGAAATCGCGTGCTCCCGCCTGCATGGCGCGACGCATATAGTCGGCATCGCTCTGGACGGAAAGGATTATTATCTGCGCGAACGGAACATCTTCAAGGAGCGCAACGGTTGCCGTGATCCCGTCCATGTCGGGCATGTTAATGTCCATCAGGACGACGTCTGGCGACGTCTCATTCGCGAGCCGTATGCCCTCTTCGCCCGTTCGAGCTGCTCCAACCACCTTGATATCGGCTTCAAATTGAAGCAGCTTCCGAAGATTTTCTCGGGTCTCAGCGATATCGTCAACGATCAGAACGCGGATTGGATCTTCCGCGCTGATGGCCATTTAGGCCTCCATTCCCTCAGTGGTTTGGTTCTCCCCCGTGATCGAATTACTCCGCTTCAGCATCATTTGGTAAGGCTGGATTGGTTGGCAATAGCACCGCTGGTTCAGGTCCATAAGGCAGAGAAGTCGGGATCGATATGCTGTAGTTGTCCAGTAAGTACTGTAGTGTAACACTGGTTGTCTCAGTCGGTGTCATATCGCCCGGTCCTCGTAGTGTGAACATGAGGTCCGCCCTGGATTTGAGCGCCCAGTTGAGCGCCAGTGCATCTTGTGGCGTAACGATCAGCGTCACGACATCAGGCGGCACAGGCGGCGCATCTCCGACTTCTTGTCCAGCCGGCGCGCCCACGCCCTGTGCTTCCTCGGGGGCCGTTCCTGGTGCTTGGGATTCCAGAGGGAACGTACCTACATGAAGCACTGTTGCATTTTCGATCAAACGCTGGGTAACCAGGCGAGGCCGCTGAATGCCTTGCGGAATCACATAAAGCAACTGTCCTGTGACAGGTTCAGTTTCAACGCGCCCCAACTCACTTGTTTCAATGTTATTCGATGCGGTTAGATAGACCGGCGGACTGCCGACAGGACTGCCAGATGAGACCAGCACGCCGGCCAGGTTCGGGAGTGCAGTCTGGAAACGATCATCCAGATTGATGATGAGGATCGAAATCAGGACATCAACCCTGTCACCATCTCTTAGTGCGTAAGCTACTCCCGAAAGCCGGTTCATGGGAATCGCGATGGCAGTGTATCCGGGAGGGATTCCCAGTGAAGCTTCAGATCCCATAGCCAACAGATCGCCAGGTTGATCGGTGATCATGTTGCTAGTAATGGGAAGGCCTCGATCGATATCCATTCGCGCAATTCTGTCAACCACCTGCAATACGTCGGTCACCATGGTCTCGGTGATCATATCGGTTGGAAATGCTTCAAGAGACACATCCTCTGGAGTTATCACCGATCCGCGCCGAATATCTTGACCCGCCATGACGATCAACGCTTCATCTCGGCCCACATCCGGCATAGGAGTGCCATCAATAGTGGGCACGTCCGTTGACTCCCCGAAGCTGCCCAACAAGAGATACAAAGCGAGCGCGCCAAAGATCAGCACAAACGCAAGCAGGATCAGTATTCTTCCGCGACGCATGATGCCTCCTTCACCTTACTTTCGGAATCGGCACTCGCCTTCCGGAAACAACTTGAGGCAATGATAATCGTTCCGATTCAATTGTCAAGAGAGCCGCCGTCGGGAGTTCATCCCGACGGCGAATCTGCTTCGTTTCAGACAAGGAGCCCTATCTGGGATAGGGCCCCGTGCCATCGCCAGGTGGTTGAGATTCCCGAATTACGCTTTGCTTCGGCCTTGTTTAGATGTTGTGAATGATGTTGCTGAAAACGTTGCCGATTGCAGGACCAAGCAATGCCAGAATGACAATCACGACGACCGCGACCAATACGAGAATCAACGCGTACTCAACTAGGCCCTGGCCTTTCTCTTTCGGAGCGTACAGCATTCAACTCACCTCCTTTGTTTTGTGGATCGCCCACCTTAGGCAGGCTATCACATTATAGGGTTTTCGGGATAGGGGCAGCAATAGGACATATATCCGATATGCGTGTATCGCCAAGTACAGGAGGCATTAATGCATTTTCGAGGCATTAGAACGGGAATCAGTCCCCCGTGGGGATGAAAAAGATAACTTTCGTTCCTTCTCCAGGCTGGCTTTGAATATCAAGGCTGCCTCCAACCTGGCCGATCCTTTCATGCAATCTTCGCAATCCTTGACCTTGGCCCGCATCTGCGATTTCGCCCACAGCCTGTGGATCGAATCCTCTCCCATTATCCTCAACGACTGAGCGCACCTGCATCTCATGAATGTCGATCGTGACTTTGACCTTCGTGGCGGCCGCGTGTTCCCTCACGTTCGCCAATACATCCTGCATGGCCCTGAAAACCAGTACCTCGCGGTGCGGCTCCAAACGCCGCTCCGTGCCGGTGATAACAAGGTTGATATCCAGGCCAGTTTTTTCCCTGATAGCATCCAAATAGCGCCGGATGGTGGGAATGAGTCCCAGGTCGTCAAGCATCATCGGGCGCAAGTCGAAGATGAAATCGCGCAATTGACCGAATGCCCTGCCTGCCGTCTGCTGCAAGCTGGCTAATTCCTCACGGGCCTTATCCTGGTCGACTTCGAACAGTCTCGTAGCAATTTCGGCTTGCAGGATTAGGTTGGCAAGACTCTGGGCAGGACCATCGTGTATCTGGCGTGAGATTTTCCTGCGCTCATCTTCTTGCGCGGAAATGACTTGTTGGATTACCGAATCCGACATGAGCGCAGGGGCGGACACTTGCAGGCCATCCGTTTGACCGAGCAACGCTACTGTGCGAGCCAGAAAGTCAACATATCGCTCCAGGTTCGCCTTGTCACTGCTCAGCTTCTCGACTTGTCCACGCATGGTGAAAAGCCGCTGCTGGGCGTCTTGGGCTTCTTCATATACTGAACGGATATCGTCTCGGGGAACAGTATCGAAATTGGCCTGCAGCTGATGGACCTTCGCCGCGACGCTGGCGTTTCGCTCCGCCAGCTTATCTACCTCACCTTGGCTTTGCTCGACCAGGAGATCGATTTCGCCCAACTTCCCGCGAACTTCCTCCAGTTCCTGCCTGGCGGAGGCGAGAAAGGCCTCCGCCGGATTGGTGATCTCCTCGCTGCCAGCTTCAGCCATGACGACCTCGGTCTATTTCCTTGTATCCTGAAGGCGCACCCAACCATGCCGCAGCGCGTATACCGCGGCTTGTGTACGATCTTCAACATCCAGTTTGTGCAGAATAGATGTCATGTGGTTCTTCACTGTCTGATGGCTAATCCCCAATCGAACAGCTATCTCCTTGTTACTCATGCCGCGTGTAACGTACTGCAAGATTTCCATCTCGCGAGGAGATAGTGGGGCATAGGGCGGCACGTCCCCTTGAAGATGGGGCCGTCTGACAGTCTCCACGCCCTTCTCCAACCAGT
>DAOVIK010000367.1 GCA_030673735.1 Anaerolineae bacterium | reverse complement strand
CGTCCACGCGGGGAACTACGGATCAGGGAGGTCCACGCATGCCTGAATATGATGTTGTCGTGATCGGGGCTGGCCCCGGAGGCTACGTTTGCGCCATCAAGGCCGCCCAGCTTGGCAAGAAGGTCGCCATCGTGGAGAAGGAGTACATGGGCGGCGTTTGCCTGAACGTGGGCTGCATACCTTCCAAGGCGTTGCTCAAGAATGCTGAAGTGGCGCACACGCTACGCGAACGGGGCAAGGAGTTCGGTTTTTCGGTCGAAGGATTGAAGCTGGATTACCCTGCGGCCGTCAAGCGCAGCCGGAGAGTGGCGAATCGATTGGTGAAGGGGGTCGGTTTCCTGCTGAAGAAGAACAAGATCGAGACTCACCTTGGAACGGCGCGTTTTACTGGGCCGCATACGTTGCAGGTAACAGTAGAAGATGGTCAAACTACTGAAGTGACGGCCAAGGACATCGTGATCGCCACCGGCGCATCGCCATCGACAATCCCCGGGGTGGAGATTGACGGTGAACGCGTGCTAACGTACCGCGAGGCCATCCTGCAGGAGCATCTACCTAAGTCGGTGGTGATTGTCGGTGCAGGGGCGATCGGCCTAGAGTTCGCCACCATCTGGCGGTCCTATGGCGTGCATGTAACCCTGGTGGAGATGCTGCCCCGCATACTGCCGCTTGAGGACGAAGAGGTAAGTGCGGAGCTTGCCAAGGCGATAAAGAAGCGGGGCATCGAAGTTCTCGCTGCAACCAAGGTTGAAGCTGTGGAGCAGCTGAAGACCAAGGTGAAGGTCGCCGTCTCCGGCGAGGGAGGAACCAAGACCCTGAATGCCGAGCAGGTGTTGATCGCCGCGGGTTTCAAACCCAACAGCGGTGACATCGGTTTGGATGCCGCTGGAGTAGCGGTGGACGAGCAAGCTTTTATCACGATAGACGAGCGAATGGCTACCAGTGCAGAAGGGATCTGGGCCATAGGTGATGTGACCGGGAAGTTGATGCTGGCCCATGTAGCCTCTGCCATGGGCATCGTTTGCGCCGAGAATATCGCCGGGGCTGAAACCGTGACCTTGGATTATGCGATGATGCCTCGGGCAACTTACAGCCAACCGCAGGTTGCCTCGTTTGGGCTGACTGAAGAACAAGCCAAGAAACGCGGTGCGGATGTCAAGGTTGCGCGTTTCCCGTTTCAAGCCAATGGCAAAGCGCTGGGGCTGGGGGATTACACGGGTTGGGTCAAGCTGATTGTGGATGACCGATATGGAGAGATCCTGGGGGCGCACATGGTAGGCCCCGAGGTCACTGAGTTACTGCCTGAGCTAACCCTGGCACAGATGATGGAACTTACGCCGGCGGAGATAGCCCGCAACGTGCATGCACACCCGACGCTGAGCGAAGCATTGATGGAGGCAGCGCACGCAGCGCAAGGCGAGCCAATTCATATCTAGCACCAGGTTTCGTCACAGCATCTCATCGTCGTCCGTGAGAGTGGATTCATCGCAGGAGGATACTGGTGGAGCAGATTGAACAGGTTGCGCAAGCCAAAAGGTTGAACTCGCAGCGCATCATGGAGAAGCCCAATGTCGTGGGCGTGGGGGTTGGATACCGCGAGCGAGCAAAGCGCATCACCGATGAACTCTGCGTATTGGCCATGGTGCGACGCAAGCTGCCCGCCTCGGCGCTGAAACCCGAAGAATTGGTTCCTAGACAGGTGAATGAAGTGCCCACCGACGTGATCGAGGTCGGCGTGCTGCGAGCATTGCAGGCACGCACCGACCGATGGCGCCCGGCGCCTGGGGGCGTGAGCATAGGTCATTATCAGATTACCGCTGGGACACTGGGCAGCGTGGTGCGAGACAAGACGACCGGGGATCGCCTGATCCTCTCCAACAATCACGTGCTTGCCAACATCAATGCCGGCCGCTCCGGTGATCCAATTCTGCAGCCAGGTTCTTTCGATGGGGGCGTGGAAGGCAAGGACATGCTTGCCGTTCTGGAGCGCTTCGTGCCGCTGAGGTTTGCGGAAGCTCCCCCGACATGCAGCCTTGCGCGGTTTGTGGAGGGATTGGCTAACGTATCTGCCAGGATTGTAGGTTCTGGTCATCGTCTTCGAGCTTATCGCAGCGATCCGCAAGCTGTGAACCAGGTAGACGCCGCCCTTGCCCGGCCCTTGGACGACAGCATGGTTCTGGATGAGATTATCGATATCGGCGTTGTGGGTGGCATCCCCCCGCCGCAGCTCGGATTGGGCGTGAGAAAGTCAGGCCGTTCGAGCGGCTACTCAATGGGGGAAAGCCGCGTGCTCGACGCCTTTGTGAAGGTCAATTAT
>DAOVIK010000021.1 GCA_030673735.1 Anaerolineae bacterium | reverse complement strand
GAAACTGGCATAGCCATCAGTAACGATCATCCCGCCGAAGGCAGTGCCAACAGCATCCTGACGAAGAATGACCACCACCAATGCCACCACAAGTCCTGCGGCTGCCAAGAAAGCCGTGATGCCTTTGCGCTTGCGCGGCACGGACAAATCCAACAGGAGGAGCGCACTCGCCCAGCCGACGACGACCAATTCAGGGAGAATGGCTGACAAGTCATTGCTGCTCATGCTTAATGCACCACCATCGAAGCCGTCTGCAAGATATCCACCACCTTCTGAACCGCGGGAGCCATCAACTCAAAGAAGGGTTTGGGATACAGGCCGATCCAGAATATCAGGATCAGCAACGGCAGTAAGGTCACGATCTCGCGGATATTGAGATCCTTCAATCCCTTGTTCTCATCCTTGTCCAAGGGTCCGAGGAACAGCTTCTGGAACATGTACAGCATGTAGATCGCTGCCAGAATGATGCCCGCCGCAGCGAAGCCGGCGTACAGGCGTGAGCCGATGGACGTGGATCCGAAAGCACCCAGAAGAATGGCGAACTCGCCTACGAATCCGTTCAAGCCCGGAAGGCCCATGGATGAAAGCGTCACGATCAACGTCACGACCGCGTAGATGGGCATCACCTTCCAAAGACCACCAAACTCGTCCAGGTCGCGCGTGTGCCGGCGCTCGTATATCATGCCCACGATCAAAAACAACGCTCCCGTGCTGAGGCCGTGGTTAACCATTTGCAGGATCCCGCCCTGGATGCCCTGCGGATTGAGGGCGAACAATCCCAACACGACGAATCCAAGATGGCTCACAGACGAATACGCCACAAGCATCTTGACATCACGCTGCGCGTAGCTTACCGCCGCGCCGTACAGGATGCCTATCACCGCCAGCAGCGCCATCCAAGGCGCCAATTTGATAGATGCTTCGGGGAACATCGGAATGTTGAAGCGAATGAAACCGTAGGTTCCCATCTTCAGCAACACCCCGGCCAGGATGACCGAGGCGGCCGTAGGCGCTTCAACATGGGCGTCGGGAAGCCACGAGTGCAGCGGCCACATAGGCACTTTGATCGCAAAAGCTGCCGCGAAGGCAAGGAAGAGCCAGATTTGCAGGTCCGGATTGATACCGCCCTTGGCGATCAATTCAGGGATGGAGAACGTGCCCTGTCGCAGGCCCAGCCAGAGGATTGCCAGCAGCATGAGGATCGAACCTGCCATTGTGTAAAGGAAGAACTTGATCGCTGCATACATCCGGCGCGGACCGCCCCAAATGCCGATCAAAAAGTACATGGGGACCAAGGTGAATTCCCAGAACACATAGAACAGGAACAGGTCCTGCGCCAGGAAGACACCCACCATGCCCATCTCGAGCAGAAGGAAGAAGATCATAAATTCCTTCACACGCTCTTCGATCGCCTTCCACGTGGAAAG
The DNA here is from genome assembly GCA_030673735.1 of Anaerolineae bacterium. Classification (GTDB taxonomy): domain Bacteria; phylum Chloroflexota; class Anaerolineae; order Anaerolineales; family E44-bin32; genus W1033. Next base: position 10,965 of record DAOVIK010000021.1, on the reverse strand, counting down.
GATAGAAATCGGAGTGAGCAGCGTCGTAAGCAGCACGAGCAGCAAGCTCAGCCCATCGACGCCCATGGAGTACTTGATATCCCATCCGGCGAAGCTGATCCACGCTACTTCCTGCACCATCTGCAGGTCCGGATCATGGACGTCGAAATCCATCAACATCATGATGGAGAAGGCAAACGTAACCAACGAAGCCAGCAGTGCCGTCCAGCGGATTGCAGTTTGCCACTTGCGAGGCAAGAAAAGGATGACCAGCACTCCTACTAAGGGAAGAAAAGTTACCAGATTGAGGATCGAAAACAATTCGGTCATAGCCGTTCCTCAGTGCGAATTAGCGAATCAGGAAGTAACCGATAACCAAGATCACGCCCACAAAGACCGAGAGGGCGTAATTGCGTACATAGCCGGTCTGCAGTGTTCGCAGCCGCGCCGCGGCTCCCTTGGTTAGGTCACCAAGTCCGTTGCCGATGCCGTCAATCACCTTAAGATCAAAGGCCTTGCTCAACCACCACGCGCCCCTCTGGAAAGTTCGCGCCAGCACGATATCATGGAACCAATCGTGCCAGAAGCGCCAATCCACGTACTTGGCCAGAAAGCGGGCCAGCGCGACGTATGGTCGGACGATCACGAAGTTGTACAACTCATCGACCCACCACTTGTTGTGCATGCCGACGAAAATCGGGCCCAGAATTCTGCGAAGTGGATCGGGTTTGCCCTTCTTCATAGCCACACGACCATAGATCAGCCAAGCCAGTACAATCGCCAACAGAGCCAGTCCTGTCGAGAATCCAGCAACCACGAGATTGAACTCTGCAGCGTGGGCATGCTCCAGTGTGTATTCCAGCCAGTCAGTGAGTGTGTGAAAGCCCGGAAGATTTAGGATTCCACCCACCATAGAGAGCAATGCCAGGAGGATAAGCGGCAAGGTCATCACCGGCGGGCTCTCGGGCGCATGATCCGCCGCCTCCGAACGAGGTTTCCCAAAGAAGACCATAAGGATCTGGCGTCCCATATAGAATGCCGTGAAGAAAGCAGCCGCGACCAGTAGCCAGAAAACAGTTGGGTTTGCTTGGCTAGCGTCGGCCAGGATCTCGTCCTTGGACCAGAATCCCGCCAGCGGCGGGATGCCGGCCAGGGCCAGGGCGCCGATAACGTACACCATGAACGTGATCTGCATCTTCGAGCGCAATCCACCCATGTTGCGCATGTCTTGCGGGTCGAAGGGCGCTCCCCTGGTTTTCTTGCCATGCTCGACATGATGGTGGCCGTGTTCCACACCCTGGATCACAGATCCCGAAGAGAGAAAGAGCAGGGCCTTGAAGAAGGCATGCGTTACGAGATGGAACATGGCAGCCACGTATGCGCCCATACCAACCGCGGCGATCATGAACCCCAGCTGGCTGATCGTGGAGAAAGCCAGCACGCGCTTGATGTCGAACTGTGCCACTGCGATGGTTGCGGCAAAGAGAGCCGTCGCCCCTCCCACTAGGGCCACCAAATTCGACGAAAACGGCGCCAAGTCAAAGAGCACATGGTTGCGTGCAATCATGAAGATTCCGGCGGTCACCATGGTTGCGGCATGGATCAATGCCGAAACCGGCGTCGGACCGGCCATGGCGTCCGGCAGCCAGACGTGTAGCGGGAGCTGCGCCGATTTGCCGGCGGCGCCCACGAGAAGGAAGATAGTGATCGCAGTGATCACGCCTCCTGCTGCCGCTCCTGCTGTGTGTGCCGAAGTGAAGACCTGGTCAAAATTCAGGCTGCCAAACTGCCAGAAAACCAGGAACATCGCGATCATGAAGCCCAAGTCGCCGATGCGGTTTGTGACGAAGGCTTTCTTGCCGGCGACGGCGTTTCCTATGCCATCCTCACCTTTCTCGTACCAGAAGCCGATTAGCAGATACGAGCACAGACCGACCCCCTCCCAACCGACAAACATCATCAGGTAGTTGTCCGCCGTCACCAGAACCATCATGGCGGCGACAAAGAGATTGAAATAGACAAAGAAACGCGTGTAGCGGCCGGGATCGCCCTGGAAGCGCACATCCTCGTGCATGTAGCCCGCGGCGTAAATGTGGATCAGGGTGCTGACGCCAGTAACCATCAACATCATGGCTACCGAAAGCGTGTCGATCTTCAGCGACCAGGCAACGTCCAGATCACCAATTGTGATCCAGTCCGCCACCAATACCTGGGCACCTTCCGGGTGGCTGTTGAGGGCTAGGAATTGCAGTACAGCGATAACGAAGGAAGAGGCAACGGCCAAGCTTGCGATGGTTCCTACAAACCACTCGCCCAGACGGCGGCCAAGCACCATGTTGATCAAGAGACCCAAGAGCGGTAGGAAAATGATCAGAGGCGCATAGGCGAATAGCCCTACATCAAGCCCCAGCTCAATAGATGTCATTCACACCCTCCGCCCATTGCATCAGCCTCGCAGCTTGCTGATCTGATCAATGTCGATGCTTCTCCTGCTCCTGAAGATCGCTACGATCAGCGCCAGCCCAACTGCAACTTCCGCCGCCGCAACTGCAATCACGAAGAACACGAACACCTGCCCCTGTATTTCACCAAAGCTCCTGGCGAAGGTTATGAAGGCCAGGTTGGCAGAATTGAGCATCAGTTCGACCGACATGAAGATCACGATAGTGTTTCGGCGGATAAGTACTCCAAGCACGCCCAACGTGAACATCAGAGCCGAAAGTGCAAGCACGTAGTGCGTCGGAACGTTCATCGGCTTTCCTTCCGCTCCCGTCGCGTCAGCACGATCGCACCAACCATCGCTACTAGTAACAACACCGAGGTGATCTCGAAGGGAATCAGGTAGTTGCGGAAGAGCTCTAAGCCCACAGATGCCGGACTGCCAAAGCCTTCTACCGCCGTCTGCAGATCCTGGGCCAATGTTCCCTCACGGCCAAATAGCAGTAGACCAAATTCGCCCGCCAGGATCAATCCCAGGAGGACAGCCACCGGCCCTTGCCATGGAAGGCCTGGAGAAGCTTCGACATGCTCAGCTCCTAGCAACATGATGACGAACAAGAACAACACCATGATCGCGCCGGCATAGACGGTCACCTGCACCAAGGCAATAAAGGCTGCATTGAGCAGCAGGTACAGCACAGCCACCGTGATGAAGTTCATGACCAGGAACAGCGCCGAGTAGATAGCATTGCGGCTGGCAAGCATACTGATCGCCGTTGCCAGGGCCACAAAGCCCAGGCCGAGAAAAATGATCAAGTCCGTCGTCATACGCTGTCCTCAGGTTTGCCCGGTCATTCTACTCGTTCAATCACCAGAGAAGAAGGACCGACGATCTTCAACCGCTAATCTGGATCTTCCATCTCAGGGATGGCCCGATCAAATGAACCCGGGGGCACGATCATCGGCGTTGGATCGCCTCCGGGGGGCACAGGCACGATGAGCCTTTCTTTAGTGTAGATGGCGTCTCTTCGAGAGGTGAAAGACATCTCGTAGTTATGCTCGAGCACGATCGCCTCCGTGGGGCAGGCATCCTCACAGAAGCCACAGAAAATGCACCGCAGCAAGTTGATCTCATACGTACTCGCATACCGCTCGCCTGGAGAGAAGCGCCTCCTGTCGATGTTTTCACTCGCCTCGACGAAAATGGCGCTGGCTGGACAGGCAGCCGCACACAGTGCACAACCGATGCATCGCTCAAGCCCATTCTTGTACCTTGCTAGAACATGCCGTCCTTTGAAGCGCGGCCGTACGGGACGCTTGACTTCAGGGTATTGATAGGTCACAGGTTCCTCGAACATGCTCTTGAGAGTAGTCCACATGCCTCGAGCAAGCTCAACTGCGAACATCCGCTATCCTCCAACCAGCACGATCACCGCCGTTACGACCACGTTTACCAATGCCAACGGAAGCAGAACCTTCCAACCAAACGCCATGAGGCGATCGTAGCGGAAGCGGACCAGCGTAGCCCGCATCCATATCATGACAAAGAGCAAGAAAATCGTCTTGATGAGCAGGTAGACGGGGCCGAGCAGAGGTATCTGCTCCACGAACGGCCCCCAGAAGCCCCCCAAGAATAGCGTTGCAGCGATCATGCTCACCGCGATCATCTTGTCGTACTCGGCCATGAACATCAGCGCGAACTTCATTCCTGAGTATTCTGCGTGATAGCCAGCGGTCAACTCCTGCTCCGCCTCTGGCATATCAAATGGATCACGGTTGACTTCCGCAATACCGGCAAGGAGGAAGATAATGAAGCCCAATGGCTGCAACCAGATATACCAGCCTAATAATCCCCGTTGAGCATTCACGATATCCATAAGATTCATTGAATTGGCCAACAGGATTGGCCCCACGAAGGCCAAGCCCAATGCCAATTCATAGCTGATCATCTGCGCCGTCGCACGCAGGCCGCCCATGAGCGCATACTTATTGCTTGAGGACCAACCTGCGATGGCGATCCCGTAAACAGCGATCGAGCTCACGGCCATGATGTACAGAACACCGACATTAACGTCCCCCGCGATGCCCAGCGTAACGTTATGGCCGAATATCATCATATCCGGTCCAAGAGGAACCACCGCCAGAACGATAAGCGCAGGCACAACCGTGATCACAGGAGCAAGCACGAACAGAAGCTTATCAGCACGGTTCGGGATGAGTTCTTCCTTGAAGATCAACTTGATGCCGTCTGCCACCGGCTGCAGCAATCCCCAAGGACCTGCCCTGTTGGGACCAATGCGGACTTGAATGCGCGCCAGTATCTTTCGCTCAAATAGGGTGAGATAGGCAAAGCCGGCGATTAAACCGACGACGATCACGATTGATTCGATCGTCCACTCTACCAAATGTGGAATATCCATGACTCTTCCCTAGAGCGCGATTGGGCGGATCTTTACGTCCACCGCGGTTGCCAACGGAACGCCAAGGCTCCGCGGCACCAGTACAGCACCGCTCGGAACATGCTCATCAATCACCGATCTCAGACGCTGTTTGCGGCCATCCCATTGAACTTCAACCTCGCCCTCATCTATCATGCCCAAGCGTTCTGCATCCTCAGGATTGACATACAAGCGCAGGATTTCCAAACGAGGGCCCAACACTTGGGATTGCACCACCGTAGTTCCACGATCGTATAGCTTGGTTATCGGAACCATCAAGTATCTAGGCTTGTGTGCAATCTTTCTAGGCGCTGCCCAATCAAAGCTGATATCCTTCTGACGCTCAACCCGCGGCGTAAGTTGCACTCCCAATCCTTGATGATTGGGATGGGCCGTGCCGCCGAAATAGATGTCCTTCCCTCCGACATGCGGCCACTGCGATGCGTTTCTACTCAGAGCCGGGTAGTTGACTTCGGAGTAATCACGATTCTTCGCCGCAATGTCCTGCATCACCGCCGCCGCCGATGGACGAGCAGAATCAATGCCCATCGCCGCTGCCACCGCAGACAGGATCTCCCAGTCGGCTCGCATGCCTTCATTGGGAGCAATCGCTGGGAAGAAGCGCTGCACACGGCGCATACCGTTGGTGTATGTGCCATCTCTCTCAACAAAGGATTGTGCTGGCAAGACCACATCCGCAGCCAACGCCGTCTCAGTGAGAAAGAGACCTTGGACTATAAGGAAGTCAACCTGTTCCAGCAAGCTTGTTAGCAATGGTTCGTCACCCGCGGGATCGGCAGCGACGACATAGGCCGCCTTCTGACCCTTGAGAGCTGCGGCCAATCCTCCTGGTTCAGGGTGCACGCCCATGTCCCAGGCCCCTTGCGTGTTGCTGTGCGTCCAAACCGCTACCAGGCCGTTGTTCGCCCGGCCAACGTGACCGCTTGCCGCCAACAGGGTGGCGCAGTTTTGAGCCAGGTCATGAGATGCTGCGTAATCCAATCCCTCGCTACCGTAAAACACAACCACATTGTTAGCCTTGGATACGACTTTGGCCACCTTCTTGGTTTCTGCGGAGGCGTACTGATCCAACTCCTTCTGATGATTGATCTCATGCAGCATGCCCAGAATCATGTGCGCTGCGACACCGTAGTCGTATCGCAGAATATGCGTGGCATGCGCATCCAAGCGCGTGGGCCTGGCGTTGGCTACGATCAATTTCGCTCCGCGCTCGGCGGCCTGCTTGACTCGCAACCACCAAATTGGGGCCTCTTCATGAAGATCAGAAGCTACCACCAGGATGCAATCACCTGATCCTAAATCAGCCAGATTGGTTCCGGGCCCGACGCCCGCCTGCTGCACGAACTCACCACCAGCCATTTGGTCATGCAACACTGCGCGCCCGCCCAGCCCATCCATCAACCGGTGCAATGCATATAAGTCCTCATTGGAGGCTCTGCCCCCGGCAATCCCGAGGACAGCTCCATGGGCTGCCTGCAGGCCCTCAACCACAAACTTCACCGCGTTCTCCCAAGTGGTCGCTGTGAGCCTGCCCCTTCGCTTGAGCTTGATTACTGGGCGCGCCAGGCGCTCTTCGCTTGAGGCGAAGTGATGCGCGAAACGCCCTTTATCGCAAAGCCAGATTTCGTTGACGGCTTCGTTCTGGCGCGGCATCACGCGCTTGATTACCACACGTCCTTGAGAGCGCGCTTCGCGCCGGGTGTTGAGCATGGTATTGCAGCCCACCGCACAGTGCGGACATATCGAAGCTGTGGCATTCAACTCCCAGGGCCTTGCACCAAAGCGAAAGTCGGCGGTGGTGAGAGCTCCTACAGGGCAAATGTCGGTCGTATTGCCTGAGAAGTAAGAGGCAAAACCAGGCTCGGAGAGGGTGACGATCTCTAGCTTTCTCCCACGCTCGCTGAAAGCGATCACGGGATCATCAACAATTTCCGTTTGGAAACGAATGCATCGCGCACATTGGATACAGCGCTCGCGATCCAGGAAGATCAGATCTCCAAGAGGCACATGCTTGGCAAGATGCATCTTGTCTTCGTAGAGGAAGCGGCTCTTGCCGGGCCCATGTGCCATGGTCATGTTCTGCAACGGGCATTCGCCCCCCTTATCGCAAATCGGACAATCCAATGGGTGCGATGTGAGAATCAACTCAATGACCTGCCTGCGCCCCTCGATAGCTCGTTCGCTATTGACAAGCACCACCCAGCCTTCGCCAACCGGCGTGGTGCAGGAAGTTTCCAGCTTAGGGCCAAACTCGATCACGGGGTCTCCGTTCTTATCACGCACGATCTTGCGTGTTGAACGGTCGATCTTGGGACGTCCGATTTCAACCAAGCACTGACGACACATGCCCACCGACTCAAGCTTCGGGTGGTAGCAGAAAACTGGGATCTCGATTCCGGCCTGCTTGGCCGCGTCCACGATCTTCGTGCCGACAGGCACGGTGACTTCGACACCATCAATCGTCAGGGAAACCAAGGCTTGGCTCATTTTCCGTCCTTGGCGCGCGCATCAAAGTCAGATCGGAATCGGGCGATGTCGGAAACGACCTGTGCCGCAGCAAAATCGCCCAAGGCGCAAAGGCATTTCCCAACGATACTTTGGGCCACACTATCCAGGAGATCGATGTCTTCTGATGTGGCCTTTCCATTCTCCAGATTCTCGAAAATTCGCGACATCCAGTACGTGCCCTCGCGGCACGGTGTGCACTTGCCACAGGATTCGTGCTTAAAGAAGCTCGTGATCTTCTGCGCCAGCCAGGCGATATTCACACTATCATCGACCACGATCACCGAGCCAGACCCCAAATCTGAGCCGATCTTGCGAAGCGACTCGTAGTCCATGCCCGTGTCTAAAACCTTCTTCGTTGCCGGCAGTATCGGGGCCGAGGCTCCTGCAGGCAGGATGGCCTTGATTGAGCGACCATTGGGTATACCCCCGCCATGCTCGAAGATCAGCTTCCGGAAAGTGGTGCCCAGCGGAAGCTCGTAGTTCCCAGGACGCTCCACATTGCCCGAGAGGCTGAACACCTTCGGACCAGTGCTCTCCTTAGTACCTATCGAGTTGTACCAGTTGGCCCCCCGATTGATGATCGGCGGCACGTTTGTCAACGTCTCGACGTTGTTGACGACAGTGGGTTGGCCATAAAGGCCCTCAGCAGCTGGGAATGGAGGGCGCAGACGAGGCTGGCCTAGCTTGCCTTCCATGGATTCGAGCAGGGCGGTCTCCTCGCCACAGATATACGCTCCCGCCCCGAGATGAACACGGATATCGAGGCTGAAGTCTTTCCCGAAGAGCTTCCTGCCAAGCAGCTTCTCCTTGCGGAGCTCGGCGATATGGCTCTCAAGCTCATGCGCCAAATCCCAAAACTCCCCTCGGCAGTAGATGTAGGCCAGCTTTGCCTGTGCGGCATAAGAGCAGATAGCCACCCCTTCCAGAAACTGGAAGGGATTGCGCTCCATGATCTCGCGGTCCTTGAAGGTGCCCGGTTCGGATTCGTCAGCGTTAGCCACAACGTAGCGAGGGAACACACCTTGTGGAAGAAAGCCCCACTTAACCCCCGCCGGAAATCCCGCGCCCCCTCGACCGCGAAGGCCGGACTCTCGTACGATATCAATCACATCCTGTGGCGTCTTCTTCTGCACCACGAGCTTAAGCGCATCGAAGCCGCCATTGCTCAAATAGACATCCAACTCATGGATGTCGGGAATATCGCGATGGCGCAGCAGGATGTGTTCAGCCATCGCTGCCTTTCTCCATGAGCTCCGCGATCAATTCCATGGCAGACCCGAGCGTTTGGTTCTCGTGGTAGTGAATTCCATCGGCATCCTGGACTTGAAGCGTCGGCGCTTTATCACACCCGGCCAGGCACATGACCTCTTCAACCGTAATCAGGCCGTTCGTCATGGTTCCCCCCAGGCGGATGCCGAGATTGGCGCATAGACGCTTGGCTAATTCCTCTGCGCCCCGCAGTGCACATGGCAAATCGGTGCAAATCTGTATGCGGTACTTGCCGGCTGCTTCATCATGGAGTAGCGTGTAGAAGCCGATCAGCGAGCCGACCTCGGTGGGATCTAGCTCGAGCAATTCAGCGACCTCTACCAGCGCAGCAGGAGTGATGTGACCGTATTCCCGCTGGGCCAGAAAAAGCAAAGGCATTACCGCAGAACGCTTCTCCTTAGCAGGGTATTTCTTCAGAATGGCCTTGATCTCTGACTTATGCTTATCTGCAAGCAAGGACCGCGCTCCTTGTACTCTGCCATCGGGCCGGCGGAATTCTCCCGACTGGCTTTATCGATCGACGTCTCCCAAGATTGGATCGAGACTGCTGATAATGGCCACCAGGTCGGCAACCAAGCACCCCTCTGCAAGAACAGGGAGCACCTGCAGGTTGCTGAAACTTGGGGTCTGGAAATGAACCCGATAGGGATATGGCCCACCATCACCCACCAGGTAGCAACCCAACTCCCCGCGCGGGGATTCGACTCCTACATAAACCGCACCTTCAGGCGCCGGAAAACCTTCCGTCCAGAGTTTGAAGTGATGGATCACTGCCTCCATGCTGCGGCCGAGTTCCGAGCGCGGCGGAGGCACGAACTTGCGATTGTCGCTGCGCCAAGGACCGCCGGGAAGCTTGTCCATCGCCTGATGGATGATCCGGAGCGATTGACGCATCTCAGCAATGCGCATGTAGTAGCGATCGTACGTATCCCCCTGCGATCCAACAGGGATCTCGAAGTCGTAGCGCTCATAGCCGGAGTAAGGAACCGCTCGGCGTAAATCGAACGGCTCACCGGCCGCACGCAGGGCAGGTCCGCTCAATCCCCAACGCAAGGCGTCCTCCCGCGAGATAGAGCCAATGCCGCGCGTGCGATCAATGTAAAGCGGATTCTTGGTTAGCAGATCCTCATACTGCTGGATACGACTTGGGAACATTTCAATGAACTCGCGAACTGCCCCTTCGAATTCCTCCGGAATATCGCGCCACAACCCGCCTGGTCGGAAGTAGGAGGTCATCATGCGCGCCCCGGAGCACATCTCAAAGATGTCGAGGATTATCTCTCGCTCGCGGAAGCAATACAGGAAAACCGATTGTGCGGCAAGGTCCAAAGCGTGAGAAGCTAGGAAGATCAGGTGCGAGGCAATGCGCTGCAACTCGGCCAAGATCACTCGAATCACTTGCGCTCGCTTTGGCACGTCGATGTCGATGAGCTTTTCAATCGTCAGCACGAAGCCCAAGTTGTTGCCCAAGGTGTTCAGGTAGTCCATGCGGTCGGTCATGACGATGGCTTGCTCGTAGCGCTTGACCTCCATGTTCTTCTCGATCCCGGTATGGAGGAATCCGATGTCCGGATTGCAGCGCACAATCGTCTCACCATCCAACTCAAGCAGCAACCGCAAGACCCCATGGGTGCTGGGATGCTGGGGCCCCATGTTCAACACCATGGTCTCGCCCTTGATGGCGCGCTCTGATACCAGGTGCTTCAGTTCCTCGAAAGAAACTTCCAGATGAGGCTCCAATACGCTGTTAGTCCTTGACTTCATAGCTGCTATCTACTCTTTGGGATAGTGCTTCTTGCGATCGATCTCATCGAAGTTGAAGCTGAACTGGATCTCCTCAACGCCCAGAGGGTAGTCCTTTCGCAGAGGATGTCCCTCCCACTCATGGGGCATCAGAATTCGCCGCAGGTCAGAATGCCCGGTAAAGGTAATGCCAAACATGTCAAAGACCTCGCGCTCGAGCCAATTGGCATTCGCGTACAGGCCTTCAATGGTCGGCAGTATGGCATCATTTCCCTGCAGGGGAACGCTCATTCGTAGGTATTCGGCCTTGGGAATGCTGAAGAGTTGATAGATCACCGCGAAGCGCGGCTCTTTCGGCCAATAATCCACGGCCGTTACGGAAGCCAGCCTGTTGTATGCCAGATCGGACGTATCACGAAGGATCTCACAAGCGCTCACGATAGTGTCTCGGTCGACAACCACCGTTATCTGTTTACGGAAGCTCTCCACCGAGAGTATGCCTTCCTTCAACTTCTTCTAGAACGTCCCAGCGGATTTCCTGTCCTACTTCATGCAGGCAGCTCCCCTT
>DAOVIK010000078.1 GCA_030673735.1 Anaerolineae bacterium | reverse complement strand
GACCATCTTCGTCGCTGGCGAAACCTTCACCAAGATCTGGCGCCTGCGAAACGCTGGCTCGCGAACCTGGACGGTAGATTACGACCTGGTCTTCCTCTCTGGTGATCGCATGGCTGGCGCAACCACGGTGGCGTTGCCACGCGCGGTGAGGCCTGGTCAAACTGTCGATGTAGCTGTCCAGTTGGTTGCGCCCGACGAGCCCGGCGACTATAAAGGCTATTGGATCCTGCGCAACGCCTATGGAGGCATCTTCGGCGTGGGAGCCGAGGCAGACCGCCCCATCTGGGTCGAGATCGAGGTAGAGGATCCTGACGACATAGTCTACGATTTTGCTGAGCACTACTGCGATGGGGAATGGTCGAGCGACGCCGGAGCGCTGCCCTGCCCCGGTGCAGCGGGTGACCTTGAAGGAATCGTCGCTCGGCACGACGCTCCCGTCATGGAAGGCGGCATAACGGTACCAGGTCCTTCGCTGGCGGTGGCACCCGAGCAGGTGAGCCAGGGTTGGATCACGGGATCCTTCCCCGGCTTCATCGTCGCCAGTGGGGATCATTTCCGAGCGTCGGTTGCCTGTATGGACAACTCCCCGAATTGCTACATGCAATTCCGGCTGGAATACCAGATCGGAGGCGGTCAGATCAGAAGCTTGGGTACCCGGCTCGAAGCCTCGGAAGGCTTGGCTGGCAGGATCAACATCGATCTCTCCACCCTGAGCGGCAAGGAAGTGACCTTCTTGCTGAGCGTATCCGCCGGCGAGAGCTACCAAGAGGATAACGGACTGTGGATCCGCCCGCGGATCGTGCGATGATGCTGATGTGAGACGGATCCCTGAACGGTAGATTTCGATTAGAGCGCCTGGCTCACGGAGCCAGGCGCTCTGCTGTTGCTCCCCGATTCCTGCGTGCAATGGGTTTGCACCGACAATGCCGGTTTCGTAGTGGACCACCGGCTTCTCTACGTTGGTATATAAAATAGCAGGATCCTGATGGGAGACGGCGAATGTCAAGACATACTGACAGGATCATCTCGATAGCTTTCCTTGCTGTCACATTGGCTGGATGCGGAAGTAGGCCGGCTGCCTCGGGTCTTGAAGGCATTCCAAGAGAAACCTCGCGGCATGAGGCTCTTCTTGCTTCTCTGATCGAAGATGCTACAATTCTCGTAGAGGATCTTGCGCGGTCCTTTGCCGGCACGCTGCATGTGCTGACTGGCAATCCTGCCCTTCTTCGCGCGCATCGGGAACCTATTTCCTACCATCATTTCATGATGATACCGATCGAAGACTACGTCGCAGGCTGTTGAAGTACGATCACAGCGCGTGATCAGACTGCAACGCTCCTATCACTTCCAGACAACGTCCCACGACTAAGATCGGATCACAATACAAACGAGATGGCAAGCGCGCAAGCGCATTGCAGATCCCTGCCTGCCTCGTCTGAAAGCGGAGGTACTAATGAACGCGCAAAATCAAAGTGCTCTTCATTTCATCCTGCGAGTGGGTCTGATCCTGGCAGGGGTGGTTGTCGTCTTGGGAGTCGGCTTCGTCATCGGATCCCTCTTCCGAGGCCTCGACATCATTCCCGAAACGCCCGACTACGCCGCCACTTTGATGGCCATGACCTCCCAGTTCACGCCCATCGCACCGACGGCTACGGCCACTGACACGCCCACCAGCACGCTGGAGCCGACGGCAACCGCCACCGCTACGGCGACTGCCACGGCTACGGCCATACCCACCGCAACCGCAACACCGCTGCCGAGCGACTGGGTGCGCTTCGTTGATGACGTGACCATCCCCGACAGAACCGTCCTCACCGCCGGCGAAACCTTCACCAAAATCTGGCGCATTCGAAACGTCGGCTCGCGGACCTGGACGGTGGGCTACGATCTGGTCTTCATCTCCGGTGAGCGCATGTCTGGTGCTTCCGCAGTGGCCCTGCCCAGAAGCGTGAGACCGGGCGAGACGGTCGATGTGGCGGTGAGGCTGGTTGCACCTGCAGCACCCGGTGACTATCGCGGCTTCTGGATGCTGCGCAACGCCTACGGCGGAATCTTTGGTGTGGGTGCTGAAGTCAACCAGCCGTTCTGGGTCAGGATCGAGGTCGAGGATCCTACCGACATCCTCTACGACTTCGCGGCGCACTACTGCGACGGTGAATGGTCGAGCGGCGCCGGTGTGCTGCCCTGCCCCAGTGCAGCGGGTGACATCAGGGGAATTGTCGGTCGCCAAGATACCCCTGTCATGGAGGGCGGCATAACGGTACCGGGTCCTTCGCTGGCGGTGGCGCCCGAGCAGGTGCCCCAGGGTTGGATCACGGGAGCCTTCCCCGGCTTCATCGTCGCCAGCGGGGATCGCTTCCGAGCATCCATTGCCTGTATGGATCGCTGTCCGAATTGCTATATGCGGTTCAGGCTAGATTACAGGATTGGAGACGGCCAGATCAGGACCTTGGCCAGCTGGCTGGAAGCTTATGAGGGTTTGGCCAGGACGGTCGATGTAAGTCTATCCAGTTTGAGCGGCAGGGAAGTGACCTTCTTTCTCATCGTGACGGCTGGAGAGAGCTACCAAGAGGATAACGGACTGTGGATCCGCCCGCGGATCGTGCGATGATGCGGATGTGAGACGGATCCCCGAACAGTAGATTAAGAGTAGAGCGCCTGGCTTTCCAAGCCAGGCGCTTGCCCTTGCGATCATCGTCAAGTATTCTGGCCTCCTCGAAAAGGGAAACGAGCAGGCATATATCGCAGGTGCATGATAGTAGCATGCTTGGCGATGGACCATAGGCATCAAGCTGATCTCTGTTTTCTAAGGTGCATAAGTTATGTGCGTCGAACATGAAGAATGCTTCATCTCCGTCGATGTCGAAACCGCTGGGCCATATCCCGGAGAGTACGCCTTGCTCTCCATTGGCGCCTGTCTGGTTGCTGATCCAGAACAGAGCTTCTACGTGGAACTCAAGCCGACGACGATGAATGCCACCGAGGAAGCGCTGGCCCTGACAGGGTTCTCCCTTGAGGCACTGGCGGGGAGCGGTGTGCCTCCGGAGGAAGCCATGCAGCGCTTTGAAGCTTGGCTGAATGAAGCCGGTCATACGGATAAGAAGCCTGTCTTTGTGGCCTTCAACGCCGCCTTCGATTGGATGTTCGTCAACAGCTACTTCCATCGCTACTTGGGCCGCAATCCGTTTGGGCATGCCGCCCTGGACATGAAGGCTTTCTTCATGGGACTCACGGGCAGCAGGTGGGCCGCTCGGTCGCTAGCGAGTTCATCAACGTTGGGCCAGGAGCAGCCAACCGCATGGGAGTGCTGATTGAGGGGCAAATGTCCACATTCTTTATCAATGGCCATCTAGTGGAGAGCATCGTACGATCATCCGAATTGCTGTATGAAGGACACTTTGCGCTCTATCTGGGGACTGGTCAAGAGGTCACTTCAGAGGTGATGTTCGACGATTTCAGCCTCCGGAATAATCCGTAGCCGCGAGGGTTTTCCGATAATCTTGAATGCCATAGCCCTGATCAACCGTGCGCGCCAGCGTGGGAGCAGGACCAGGAGCCGTTCACCGTCCGCTCCTTCTTTCCGGATTTCATTACTGCTCATGTTGGTCGGCATGGGTTTGATCTCGGCATGCATCAGCCAGCCCGGAGCTTCTCCTGCTATGGGTGATGCGTGGCAGGCCTTGCTTGAGGTGACTCCCCTGAGCCACACCACGCCGCAGCCCGATCCAGTGCAAACAACGCTGGACGGAACCTACGCCAAGCTCGATCCCTCCCAGCCGCAGTGGTGGCTATGCCGGCGCTGCGCGGACTATCGGCCCGCCGGAGGCATCTGGAAGCTGCAATTCGATCGCGGGGTCATGCGCATCCTCTACGACGTGACCGGATGGAGAAGCCTTGCCTCCTATTCGGTCGTCGATGATCGCCTCTATCTCTTTAACGATCCCTTCTGCCCGCAGGTCGTCGGGGAGTACGTGTGGCGCATTGAGGACGCCGGCCTGGTGCTTGAGCTGATTGACGATCCCTGTTCCATCGAACTGCGCGGCGAAACCCTGAGCAGCCAGCCGTGGGCTTCCTGCACCGATGTGTCAAAAGAGGAGAGCCCGGTCGGCTGCGAGATTGGCGAACCCCCGCCGGCAATCCCAACCGATCTGCAGGTGGCGGCAACGGCGCATCCCGGCAACAGCCGCTTTTACGCTACGCCGCCGGACTTGATCCTCGCCGCCAATCTCCCAGATGCCGCTTCTCAGGAGGACGTCGCCATTTCCTTCGATAGGGGTTCCCTCTCCTATGGCTTGAATCGTGTGCTTTGGTGGGAAGGAGATTGGATCGAGGTTTCAAGCGATCAGCCCTTCACGGCCATGGGCGTGCAGTTCATGGGGGATCCATCGATCGGCTGGGCGCGCGTGCTGTTCGATGGTGTTGAAGTTTGGCGCGGCAACACGGCGCAGATCTGGAGCGAGTACGGCCGCCATGGGGGCTACGTCGAGATCTCGGGTTTCGAACCGGGCATGCACACCATGCGTGTCGAGAGTATGGGATTTGATTATCACCCCGTGACGGTGGCTTGGTTTGGTTTCAGCTACCAGGGAAGCGTCGCGCCGGAGTAACCCCCTATCGACTGCCGGAAGTATTCTATTGAATTCCGCCCAGGGGCGTTCGCCCCGCGCAGACGGGGCCGTTCGTCCCGCGAAGACGGGAGCGTCCATGTCCGAGCGTTTGATGCTCCGTCGATCAGGGCTGGTTGCTGTCCACTCCCCAGAATCCACTGGCAAGCAGGGTGCTACTCCAGTGATGGGAAATCCCGGGGATCTACGTCAACCACAGCACTTCCGGATCAGGCGCCCAAGGTGATGGCCCACTCGAGGGGCTAGTTCACGGGATTCGGGCCCGCTTTCGGTCAGTCATCGCCCCAATTGGTCGTCGATGATCTGCGTGAACACATTCAATTCTTGCGCTCCGACCACCGGGATGCCGTTGATGAAGAAGGTCGGCGTGCCGGATACGCCCATGCTCGATCCGTCATTCCAATCTTCGATGATCTCATCGGCGTAGCGCTCGCTGTCCCAGCATTGAAGGAGAGCCGCCGAGTCCAATCCCAGAGCCTCCGCGGCCAACGTGAAGCCATCCTGATTCAAGCTGTAGGCTCCAGAATAGAGTGCTTCGTTGTATTCCCAGTAGGCATCCTGCTCGCCGGCGCAATTGGCTGCTTGCGCTGCCGAAGCTCCAACCTCCCCGCCTCCCACGAGAGGAAAATCGCGATACACGTAGCGCAACTCGTTGGGGTACATCTGCAGCAAGAGGGGCAGAGTCTCATTATGAAAACGGCGACAGAAGCCGCAGTTGAAATCGCTGAATACAACCATGGTAACCGGCGCATCTTCGGGCCCGAGGAAGGGATCATCACCCACGCCCGGGCTGGGGCCCGCGGTGGTTGCCGTTGCGGCAGGGCCACGCGTGGCAGTTGGGGTGGGAGAAGGATCCCATGGGGTGCGCGATGGCCGCGGGGTTTCGGTCGCGCTCTGAGGCAGGTATTGATCAAGCGGGCAGGTCAACAAGCTGCACGCCTGGGCCAGGATTGCCAGGGTGATGAAAAGCCAAGGGGTTCGCTTGATCTTCATGTCTTTCTCCAGTGGAAGAAGCATAGCACAATCTGTTGCGCGCTACGCCATCTGTGATACGCTCGATACCTCATGGCAGGCTGGATCAATCCTGCGTGCACAACCTCGCTAAGGAGTGACATGATGATCCAAACCGAGAACCTCACACGCCGCTTTGGTTTGCTGGAAGCTGTGAAAGACCTATCTCTCCAAGTCGAACCAGGCGAATTGTTTGGATTCCTCGGTCCCAATGGTGCCGGAAAGACGACCACCATTCGCATGATCGTCGGCCTGCTGCGCCCAAGCGCAGGATCGGTGAAGGTGGCTGGCCATGACGTGCAGGCAGAACCCTTGGCCGTGAAACGCGTGGTTGGCTACTTGGCCCAAACCCCGCTGCTGTACAACAGGCTGACTGGTCGAGAATTCCTTCGCTTCCTGGGTGGGCTTTACGGACTCACCAAGGAGAGGACAGAGGACCGCACGGCAGAGCTGCTGACCATGATGAATCTCGAGGACAAGGCCGATCAGCTCATCGAGAGCTACTCCGGGGGCATGCGGCACAAGATTGGACTGTGCGGCGCCATGTTGCATGAACCCACGCTTCTTATGCTGGATGAGCCTCTTGCCGGATTGGATCCATACGGTGCCCGCCGAGCAAAGGACTTGCTGCGTGAAGCGTGCCGACAGGGGAACACGGTCTTCTTATCAACCCATGTGTTGGAGGTCGCGGAGCGCGTCTGCGACCGGGTGGGCATCCTGCAGCAGGGTCGCTTGATCGCGGTGGGAACCATCGACGAACTGCGCCAGCAGGCCCAGTCTGCAGAAGACACCACGCTGGAAGATCTCTTCCTGACGCTGACCGCAGGCGGCGCGGAGGCCGAGATGGTCAGCTGGCTGGGTAATGAAAGGGAGCGCCCATGATCTGGAAGATCCTGCGCCCCCACTATTGGATGCTTGATCGCCGAGTGCGCCAGACCAACCGTGCAATTGTCGTTGCGCTGCTCGTGGGCGTGCCGTTCCTCGTGCAGTGGATTTGGACCAATCTAATCGCCGACCAGCTCGCGCTTCTGACGCCGGACCAGCTGGCGACCTTCATCGCAAGCTTCATCCCCATGGGGCTCCTGCTGATGGTGAGCTTCACTCTGCTAGGTGTGGGCGATGTCATGAACCAGCTCTACCTGGTCTCGGACCTGGAATTGCTCCTGGTGGCTCCTGTACGGCAGCGGACCATCTTTGTGGTCAAGCTGCTGCAGTGCAGCCGCGCCACCATCTTTCCCGCACTATTGCTTGGCGCCGTATTCTTCGTGCTGGGGTATGCCTGGAATGCAGCATTGAGCTACTAT
>DAOVIK010000389.1 GCA_030673735.1 Anaerolineae bacterium | reverse complement strand
TACGCTCGAGGAAGTCGGTCGCAAGATGGGAGTCACAAGGGAGCGTGTGCGCCAGATCGAAGCACAAGCCTTCCGCCGCTTGCGCCAATCGAGTGTCTCCGGCAAGCTGGCAGATTACCTGCGAGGGTAATCCGTCGTCAGGCCGAATGCCGGTAGAAGCGATAGCAGCTCAACCCAAAAACTACAAACAGCTGCCCGCAAGGGCAGCTGTTTTGCATATTGGCATGTGTTGGACCGGTGCTTCTGCCGCGTAATAGTTGAAAGCGGGATTAAGGCTTTCCGCGTGCCTTGGCTATCATCACATAGGTGTCGCTTGTGGTCGGGGGGATGGCCATTAGCTCTTCTTCGGGCTTGCGCACTAGAAGCAGGCATTCCGACGGGCAGACGGTCGTGCAGAGGCCGCATCCGATGCAGCGCCGTTCGTCATGCACGATGACGTCTTCTTCCAAGCTCAGCGCATCCATCTGGCAGCGCTCAATGCAATCCCCGCAGCCTACACAGTCCTCAGCGACTACCTGCAGCTTGAAAGGCGTGGAGACGATGCTGGCTGGATGCGGATGCCGTTTGTAGGCCTTGAGCACTTGGCAGCAACAGCCGCAGCATGTGCAGATGTTGGTGATGCTCTGAGAGTTGCTGGGTTGCAGCACGAGCGCATTCTTTTCCGCTTCATCGAGGATAGTCAGCGCTTCTTCGGTCGAGATTTCCCTGCCGGTACCATTTCCGATATAGTAGTCCGCCGCTCTGCCGAAGACCAGACAGGATTCCTCTGGCCTATCGCAGCCCTCGCCGATCATCTTATGTTCGCGACGGCAGATGCAGGGAGCCACGGCGATCTTCGATCGCGATTGCGTGATTGTGCGCGCTTCCTCATGCGCAAGGATCTCTCGACTCTGAAACACGCTCTCCTCGACAGGGATGGTTCTCAGCTGGGGCGCCTTCTTCCAAACCTCGGTGTCGATTAGTGTGGGCAGATACTCGTTCATGTCCTTGATGAGTTCTGGATCCAGATCGTTTACGTGGTACTCCCAGATGCCCACCACGTATTGCGAAGCCATATAAAGGGGCGTCTTGCCCTTGTCGAGGCGGAAGATCAATCCCTTGCGGGACATCACATCCAGTAGCTTGGCAACTTCCTCGGGATCGCGCTCGAGGCGATCGGCAACCTTTTTAGCTGGTTCGGGCCTCATTGTCAGGCGGGCAGCCAGATCGGCTTCCTCCTCGGTGAACATGCGCCGCAGAATGCGCATTTCCACGCCCGATTCGCTGCGCGGGAATCCCCCAGGGAGATTGTCTAGGTGTTTCGCCAATCGCTCGTATATGGCTTCCGACATCATGGGCCTCCACAGTTTGATAATTGAATGGTCGGATTGTAAACACGCTATATTCGGCTGTCAACCTGACCATTCAGTATCGATGGGCTTCTCTTGATCGGCACAAGCTACTCGAGCAGCGCCGCCAAGTGCTCTGCGCAGGCGATTCCAGGCTCCCAGCCATGGCCGTGGTCTTCATATGACCACCAGGCGGAAAGTACGGCCTGGGCCAATCCCCAGTTGATCAGCCGTTCTCGCTCGAATCCCAATTCCTCGGCCAGTTGATCCACTCTCCTCGCGAGCAGCCGTCGTGGATGCGGCGCTTTCATCAATTCCGGCATCGGGTTGCGCAGCAGGGAGCCGACCTCATACGCCGCCTCGCCTACCACGCCCTTGGGATCCAACGCCAGCCATGGCTGCCGTCTGGCAGATAGGATGTTCCCGTGGTGCAGGTCGCCGTGCAGCAACACAGGCTCATCCGAGGTGGCGATCAGTTCCTTGAAGAGAGCCTCGGCGGTCTCTATCAAAGCTTCCGGGAAGGGGCCGGAGCCTCCATCGAATGCACGGCGCAAGCGCTTCAAACCTGCTCCCCATTTCTCAACGGTAGGGAAGGGATGCGTAGGCGGCGGTGTCCTCCACAGTTGCTGCATCACTTTCACGGTGATTGAGGTTGCTCGCTGGTCGTCCTTCGCGGTCGATAGGGGATTGCCCGGCGACAGGCGCTCCAAGAGCAGGATGCCCACTTCGGGATCGGCATCCAGCAAAAGCACGCTG